>JAEUUD010000150.1 GCA_016787625.1 Cyclobacteriaceae bacterium | reverse complement strand
TCTGCGGACCGGACAGCCAGCCTCGCCTCTGGCGAGGGGACTCGAACCCGTCTCGCCTGAGGCGAGATGACAGGCAGGCATTATCGATTCAAAAGGTTTGTTGGTTGGGAGATAAGCCACCTTAAGTATTTCGGGTTGGCACGCTTGAGTTGCCTTTCTCGAACCAGCGCTTCATTTTTAGTTTGAAACTTTTCAACATAGACGAGTACCCAGGGCATCTTCCGAGAGGTATATCGGCTCCTTCCGGAGTTGTGTTCTTCCAGCCTCTTGGAGTAATCACTGGTTGATCCCTTGTAGATTGTGCCGTCGACCTGACTCTCAATCATGTAAACAAAATGAGGCATAAAAAAGCCCACTCATTGTGGGCTTTGCGGACCGGACGGGACTCGAACCCGCGACCTCCTGCGTGACAGGCAGGCATTCTAACCAGCTGAACTACCGGTCCTTCTTCCTGAATCAGCGGCTAACCGCTAAAACAAGGCTGCAAAGATAGGTTTAGGGTGCACTATTCCAAAAATATGGACAGTTTTTAACCGTTGGCAATGCAACTCAACAAGATCACACGAATTCACCCCCTCCATTTCTTACTCTCTACCCTCGTACTGAGATAGATCAAGTAGATACCTGCCACGACCGCTGCTCCGTAAATAAAATACAAGTAGAAGGGCATCGCTTTGCTAAACTCCTGGTGATTGTCACGCTTGTAAACGATCTTCATCTGCCTCCCTTTATCCTCACCCTTGGCTGGATTGACCCTCGTCGTTCCATGGATGGTATCACCGTCCTCCGTGACAAACCAGACGGTCCCTCGATACCAGGAGGTCACCTTGCCGGTTGAATCTGTTGTGACAATCTCCTCCCGACTCGTGATGTTGGCCATCACGACAACGCCGTTCGATTGGGTCATGTAATGCATGAAAAACATCACAACCCCCAGTCCAATGAGGATGGCGCCAAAAGAAGCAATAGGGGTTCGGTCAGACACTTGTGATTGGTAAGGAATAATCCCTCATATCAATATAACGATACTGAAAATGAAAGCGAAACGGCCGGGTGTCAGCCATTGACTACCTGCATACATTTTTGTATCCTTCGTAATCATCATTCCTGATGATTCATCCAGACCCCTTAACCCACACCTCATGAGTTGTTATCCTCCTTGTTCTCCCTGGTGCAGGTGTGTAGGTCAGCGGTGTTTGGTAAAGCGTCTGGATTTAAACTCCTTCAGACTGAGGGCGCTGGATGGCCGCAAGCTTGTCGCAGCAAACGGTGGCGGTAACTACAGTCCGCTGGTGGCAGAAAGAGCACCCATGCAGGAGCAATGGCAGACTTTCAGGTGGATGAACCGTCCCCGACGCGGTCGGCCCAAGAGCGGCAGCGCGATCCAACTCAATGTTCACGATATGGGTTGGGCACCTGCAGGATTCCGCGTTCGTGCCGACCACAATGTTGTTCTGGGTTCGGGACCTAGCCACGGAACGCGCACGGTGACTTACGAGATCGGAGGACCGGGTGCGTGCATCTTTGTCATGGAGGATTTTCCTCCGGGCTATCCGGGCTACCAACCCGGCAACCCGGCAGAATTTACATTCGATATTCTCAAGGTGGTGAATGGCACAGTGGATACCGCCGGCTCTCCCATACAGAATGGCGACCACGTGGTCTTCCGCATCAATTCCAACAGCGGCAACACATTCTTCTTTCGCGTCACGGGAGGACAGGATGGAGCACAGGTACATGGCGATGGAAGGGCGATCGGTCAGGCTGGAACTGTTTTTATTATCGACATCGTCGAGGTGCAGGACAGCGTTGGACTCCGACCGGCCATTGTCAAATGCAGATCATGTGCTTCCGTAACAGTCGTCGTTACAGACGCTGAAGGTCGACCGGTGAGCGGCGCCAGGATCGTGGCGTCTGTGCCCGGGCATCCCTATCATGGAACCACGGGCGCCGATGGGAGAGTATTGCTGCAAGATGACGAGGGACGCACGTGTATTCCGGCGGGAGACGTCGTGTTGGTGGTAACGCACGAGCGTCGGAATACAGTATCCATGTCCATCGCTGTACCCGACAGGGGAGGGATCGAAGTGACCGTGCCCATGGAATGCACGGAAGTCAGCGGACACGTAGATGATGATCAGGGATTTGACCTGCCTGGGGTTGAAGTGACGCTCACCGACGAACATGGAACGGCCATCCGGAATGAATCCGGCCAACCTTTTATCACAACAACCGACGCACGTGGGGCTTTCGTATTTAAATGCGTACCACATCGCCGTGTCAGGGTGATGATCGATGCTGATCCATCACAACTTCAAAACGAACGGGTCATTCCTCCTGGTGGTTGGACCACGGTTTACTTTATGGTGGTGACACCGTGCAGCAATGTTGTGGGCAAAGTGGTCGACATCAACACGGGTCAGCCCATTGCCGGGGCACTCGTTCGTGAAAATCGCGGAAGATATGCTTATACAAATGCTGATGGCTGTTTTACGTTTGTCTGTCTGAAGCCGGCGGAACAACATGCGTTAATTGCAACGGCATCTGGCTACAGCTTTGGCTTTACCTACGCAACGGTTCTGAAGGATGCTGCCAACACCTTCGACTGTCAGAATCCTCCTGCCAATACAGCGGATATCCATACCATCTACCTGACCCGAACGGTTGTGACGAGGCTAAGGGTCGTGCTTAACTGGGGATTAAGGCCGCCGGATCTGGATTTGCATGCCTCATTGCCAAACAATACCGGTGGCCGGCACCATGTTTATTTTCGTGCAAGCAACCCGCCCGCTGCTCCGTATGTAACCCTTGATAACGATGCTACTGACGGCATGGGACGGGAGGAGATTACGATCGAACGATTGTCGACCGGACTCTTCGAACCAACAGACTTTCACGTGTGGGTGCACAACTTCTTTCAATTGGTTGATGCTGCATCCACATTCCAGCCATCCAGAGCGAGGATCGAGATCTTTCAGGATACGCCAATGGGAATACCATTACCCATCGGTACATACCTGGTTGCGAATGCTATTGGCGATCAGCACGACAATCTGTGGCACGTCGTTAATTTCACGGTAGATGCAGATGGCTTTGTTGTCCAATCCGTCGTCCAGTCAATGACCACCGGCGACAGTGGGACGATTCTTTAAGCGAATGTTCTTTAACGCTCGACATTTTTCACTTGCTACTTTGGATACGTGACAACAACGATCAGCACGTTACAGTTTACCCATATCAGTCATTACTTCCGAGACAAATCGAGGCACGGATTTTCCAAGATGAATAAGCACGTCTTCCAGTTCTTCTTTGTGCGTTTTAGCTATTGAATGGAGTTTGGCAATCACTATTGCAGGATTTATGCTGTAGAGAGTAGCCAGGTAGTCCTCTGGATGTGCAATCTCAATGTTCCATGGCTGAAGAGAAGAACGCGGAAAGTGCTTGAGATTGAAGGTGACGATCAAACTTATGTTTCCTCTTACTGCCGCTGCCAGAACATGCCTGTCTTTTTCATTATTTGTCATTTGTGAAATCAGCTCATCAAATCCTTCAATGCAGGCTTCAGGAAAAGCCTTCTTGACCTGATCATTCCAGTAGGCGGCTAGTTCAGGGGGGTACGGCTTTTTGAATTTCCTAGTTTGCGTATTCCTGACTTCCTCGAGAATAGTATCGGACCATTTGGGTACAAAGAGCCTTGGTGTTTCAGCTAATCTCAGGTAGAGATCACAAACACCTGCATTTGCTAAAACACAGGCATCAAGAATAACAGGAAAATCAGCCTGCATCATCCCCTTTGTAATCGGAATCGTACAGCCCCTCCTTCTTTACACGCTGAAACAACTGGTCTAAGTTGGCACGCCGGTCTAGGTCGCGCTTACTTGCGTAAATCTGCAAATCTTTAAAATAAACCCGTCTATGTGTTCCGACCCGATGGAATGGTATCTGATTAGATTCTAGAAGTGTTACAAAATGCTGACGGGACATCCCCAGGTAGTTAGCCGCTGCCTGAGTGGTGAACGCCTCAGACTCTGGCAGTAGTACAATGGCTTTGCCAGCAAGCATGTCTTGTACAACCTTAATAAGCATTTGGAATAGCGCGACAGGGATTGGTATCTCTGTGCCGTCACTTCCTCTGAGACTCGGATGCTTGCTAGTGTGAGCTAGCTGGATCAGTGGTTTCAGCATCGCGAGCTCCTTTTCGGTTAATTGTGAAGCATCAACCCGGTTTTCAGCTGTTTTCATAGGAATAGATTAATTACTATAACGCTATATACGCCATAAACGCTATAAGTGCAACAAAAGTTGCGAGCCAAGAATCACGACAATAGAGTTGTTGATTAATGACAAGGATGAAAAATCAACCGCAAATGATTCGATTTACCGGAATCTACAAGCCAGGAACTATATTACTTCCAAGACAAAGCCACCTACCATGCTCACCCGCAACCAATTTCTCCGTCAACTAGTCACCGCTGCCGCAGGCACCAGCCTTATAGGACTTGAACATGCATCGGCAAGGCCTGCCGACAAACGATACCTCACCTTTGATTTCCACACTCACCCGGGACAGTTCATCATTAAAGGAAGTGACAAGTTCCCCGGCGACGCGGCCATCGCCAAGACGGTAGGCATCATGAACAGCAGTCACCTTTCCGGTGGGTTCTTTAGCCTTGTTGCCGACATGCCCATCATCAACCTGGGACCGACCGGCGTTGTGACAACGACACCCTACAAGCCGGGAGAGGCATGGAAGGAATACAAACGCCAGCTTGGCATCTATCGGGATTCGTTTAAGCCCACGGATGTGATTCTGTCGACCAAGGCGTCTGACCTTGCCAACTATGAAAAGCAGGAGAAGGTTGTTGCATACCTTGGATGTGAAGGCGGCGATATGCTTGGAAACGTTGACCATGTGGACGAGACCTATCGCGACGGCGTGCGGTCCATCCAACTGGTGCATTATTCACCCAATGATATCGGTGACCTGCAGACGTCGGATCCTCAACACAACGGGCTCTCTGCATTCGGCAAGGAGGTGGTGAAGCGGATGAACAAGCTGGGCATGGTCATCGATGTGGCGCATGCCAGTTACAACACCGTCAAAGCGACGGCAGATATCACCACAAAGCCCCTCATCCTTTCTCACACGGCTATGTCTATGGGCGCTGACAAGCCCCTTGCACGAAGGACCATTTCTGTTGATCACGCCAAGGTAGTGGCGGGTACCGGCGGCGTCATAGGTATGTGGCCTTCCGGATTTTTCCCCACGTTCGACGCGTTCGTGGAAGGAACCTTCCGGATGATCGATGCGGCAGGTATTGATCACGTTGGGCTTGGAACCGATATGGATGGAAATTTCAAGCCGGTGTTTGACAACTACGCACAACTCATCCCTTGGGCCGACGCGCTCAAGGCGAAAGGACTTTCTGATGCAGACACAAGGAAAGTACTTGGAGAAAATGCACTCAGGGTACTGAAGCAGGTGCTTTAAAGTGATGAGGTCGAGAATATTTTTACTTCTGGTGCTGCCTTTGCTCTTTGCCTGCAACAAAGGTGATGAGCGTCCCAACATCGTCGTGGTGCTCGTCGATGACATGAGATGGGATGAGTTCGGCGCAGCAGGACATAACTACATTGAAACACCAGCCATTGACCGCATCGCCACAGAAGGAGTGATGTTTACCAACGCCTTCGCAACGACACCCTTGTGCTCGCCGAGTCGCGCCTGCTTTCTTACAGGTCAGTATGCCCGCAACAATGGAATCATCGACAACACGTCACGCGATGCACAAAGCCATCAGTTGATGACTTTCCCGATGACCCTCGATCAGGCTGGTTATGAAACGGCATTCATGGGCAAGTGGCACATGGGCAATGATGATTCAAAACGGCCGGGGTTCGACCACTGGGTATCACTGAAGGGTCAGGGTGAGGCGATTGATCCAAACCTAAACATCGATGGCGAACGTCAAACGATTAAAGGCTACGTCACGGATGTGCTCACTGATTACGCGGTGAAGTTCATCTCCAGGGAGCGAAGTGCACCATTTCTCCTCTACTTGTCACACAAGGCCCTGCATCCGAATATTTTTCAAGCCAACGATGGCAGTACAACGTCCATCGGTGATGGAGGATTTATTCCTGCTGACAGACACAAGGGGATGTATGCCTCTGACACATTCACGAGGAGACCCAATGCCTTCATTCCGCCCACGGATAA
>JAEUUD010000014.1 GCA_016787625.1 Cyclobacteriaceae bacterium | reverse complement strand
TCAAGAACCGGGATTGGGAAGACATCGCACTCGGGCCTGGTCCCGGGAGCACCAATCTTATTTACATTGGAGACATCGGAGACAACTACGGTCAGCAAAAAGTAAAAAAAATTTATTGTGTTGAAGAGCCGGCTATCGACTTTGATGGAGAACTCCCAGTCATCTTCGCCTTGACCGTTAAGATGAGCGATCGACCGAGGGATACGGAAGCACTCATGGTTGACCCCTGGTCAAAGAACATCTATCTCATTACCAAGCGAGAAAAAAAAGTCCACCTATATGAAATCAAATTTCCATTTACACAAGACACCCTGAAAGCCGAGAGACTTAAGTCACTTCCCATGCACCAGGTCGTTGCCGCAGACATCTCCGCAGATGGCACAGAGGTTCTGGTAAAAACCTATGACCGGATTTTCTATTGGACAAGGTTGTCCCATGAATCAATTCCCGATGCGCTTGCCAAGGATCCCGTAGAACTTCCGTATCAACGGGAAGGTATGGGTGAGTCCATTGCATGGGCCCGTGATGGTTCCGGGTTCTACACATTGGGTGAAAACGCGAAGGGAAAGCGGGCGCCCCTATACTTCTACAAACGGCTTAAACAGGATACAATAAAGAGGTAACTGTTTGCTCACTTTTGGCGCTTGGCCAATTCCAAAAGAAATGTCTTCAGTCCCTTCGCTCCTTCTTTCAGTGTGAGTTGGTTGATTTCCTTACCGGCTAACTCCAGGTAATGATTGATTTTTTTTTCAGTGTGTTCACGGATACTCAGTTCATCGTAAAGCGTCGTCACGGCTTTGATTTTTTTGCGCTTATCGAAGGTTTTGCGTGAAAGCCATTTTTTTAGTTCGCTCGCATGCTTTCCTTTGGCCTGACGCAGCGCCTTGACGAGCAAAAAAGTGCGCTTGTTGGAGAGAATGTCTCCTCCTTGCTGTTTGCCGAATTTCTTTTTGTCGCCATAAACGTCAAGCAGGTCATCCTTCAATTGGAAAGCAATCCCCATGTTGGTCCCAATCGACCGAAGAATCACTCTGTCCTTTGCCGGTGCATCTGCAAGAATTCCTCCCAACTCAAGGCTAAAGCCCAAAAGAACGGCCGTCTTCAATTCAATCATTTGCAGGTACTGTGACTCGGTCACGGTTTTTGCGGTTTCAAATTCCATGTCCCACTGCTGCCCCTCACAAACCCTCGTCGCGCACATATTGAAAAGTGACAGTACTTCCGTGCGTTGCGTTTCAGGCAAGCCAAGAAACTGATTGTAGACCTTCACGAGCAATACATCACCCGAAAGAATGGCGGTGTTTACATTCCACTTCATGTGAACGGTGGGTTTGCCTCTGCGCAAAGGTGCTTGATCCATGATATCGTCATGCATCAGCGTAAAGTTGTGGAATGCCTCGACGGCAACAGCATACTTCACAAAATCCCCCGGATTTCGTCCGTATAACTCCGTCGTCATCAGCGTGAGCATTGGCCTCAATCGCTTACCCCCGAGGGTCATGATATAATGGATCGGATCGTAGAGTGAGCGTGGCTTTGATTCAAACCTGAACTTCCGGATTTCGTCTTCCAGCATCTTCACGAGATGTTCCATACTACCGGCGTCTCTGTTTTGATCTCTTCTCTTCCCAGGCTGGCGTAGGCAAAGTATTTTCAAAAACGAGATCCATCAGCCTCCTGTCGATGTCGGTTTTCTTGACGCGTACCTCCACTTCATCGCCCAGCCTGTAAATCATTTTCCTGCGTCGGCCGATCACCCGGTAATTCTTCTCGTCCCATTCATAGAAGTCATCCTTCATATCCGCAAGGCGAACCATGCCTTCGCATTTCGTTTCAACAATCTCAACGAATATGCCAAAGTCAGTGACGCCGGTGATGATTCCGCGGTATAGTTTGTCGGCCTGCGTGCTCATGAATTCCACCTGCTTGTAGCGAATGGATGCGCGTTCAGCGTCCGCGGCCCGCTTTTCCCTTTCTGAAGAGTGCACACACCTGGATTCATAATCTGCTTTACTCACGGGCTTTCCATGATCGAGGTAGTGTTGCAACAGTCGGTGGACCATCATATCGGGATAGCGACGGATGGGAGAAGTAAAATGCGTGTAGTGATCAAATGCAAGTCCAAAGTGTCCCTTGGCATCAGTCGTGTACTTTGCTTTCGCCATGGCCCGCACCGCCAGTGATTGCAGGACATTCTGCTCGGGCTTGCCTTCTATCTCATCCATCAGCTTATTCAATGAGCGGCTCACGGCCGTTTCCTCGGTGTTCAGCTTGTGACCAAACTGCTTCGCGAATTCAGCAAAATCTTTTACCCTGTCTGCGTCGGGAAGGTCGTGGGTGCGGTACACAAAGGTGTTCTTGTCGCCGCCTTTTCCCAACTTGAAGATGTATGTCGCCACAGCCTTGTTGGCAAGGAGCATAAACTCTTCAATCAATTTGTGTGCGTCTTTTCTGATTTTTGGAATGACGGCAAGGGGTTTTCCTCGTTCATCCAATTTGAACTTGACTTCGGTGGTTTCAAAATTCACCGCGCCCCGGTTGAACCGTTCTTTTCTCAGTTTGATAGCAAGGTCATTGAGAATCCTGAGCTCTTCTGCGAATTTTCCCTTACCCGATTCGATCACTTCCTGCGCCTGTTCGTAACTGAAGCGGTGATCGGAATGAATGATGGTCCGGCCAAACCACTCACCCAGCACTTTTCCCCGTGAATCGATTTCGAAAACTGCGGCGAACGTGAGTTTGGTTTCGTTGGGACGCAATGAACAAAGTTCATTCGACAACCGCTCAGGCAGCATAGGCACCGTACGGTCAACCAGGTAGACCGACGTTGCGCGGTCAAAGGCATCCTCATCGAGGATGGTCCCCTCACGCACATAGTGTGTGACATCGGCGATATGAACACCCACTTCGTACTTCCCTTCTCCTGTCTTCCTGAAGGAGATGGCGTCATCAAAATCCTTGGCATCTTCAGGGTCTATGGTAAACGTGGTGACCTTCCTGAAATCCCGCCGCTTCAGAATTTCCTTTTCTTCAATTTTGTCAGCGATTTTTTCCGATTCCTTTAAAACCTGAGGTGCAAACCTGAAGGGAAGATCAAACTCGGCCATGATGGAATGTATCTCCGCTTCATTCTCTCCGGTTTTTCCAAGGACCTCAATGACCTTGGCTTCCGGATTGCGGTCACGATCGCCCCACTTAATCACTTCAAACAATACCTTATCATTATGGCGTGCCTTCCCTACGTTGTCCTGGTAAATAAAGAAGTCCTGATAAATCTTCTTGAAATCAGGGACGACAAAAGCAAACCGGTTGGGTGACAGTTCGAGTCTGCCCACAAAACGGGTTCTGTTGCGTTTTACAATTGTCTCTACTTTTCCTTCAGGTTTTTGTCCCTTACGGCTGCTGATAATGGCTATTTTGACGGTGTCGCCATGCAGGGCATTGCCAAGGTCCTGCGTTCGCACGTACACGTCGCTTTCGCCTCCGGTGTTTACATAGGCAAACCTTGGGTTTACATGGTCGACAATGCCCTCAAGGGTCTCTACCTCCCGCGTTGATTCGTAGCTGCCATCAGCAAGTCGTCGGATGCTACCAGATTCTTCCAATTCATCCAGCAATGCAAACAGCTCCTTGTTCTGTGATTTATTTTTTGGACCAATGGCCCTGATGATCTGCTTGAAGTGAAATGATTTCCCCGCACTTTCACCCAGAAATTGAAGGAGTGATTTCCTTAATGACTTTGCCCTCTCTGAGGCTCTTTTCTCTTTTCGTTCCTTAAATTTTTTCTTTGACATGTGTTGATCCGGCATGCTCAGCCAGCTTGTATATTTTTTGATTCGACCATCGGCTGTCCTTTGAGTCTGAGAAACAATTGTGCAACAGCCACTACATCGCCCGCACAATATTCCGCAATTTTATTCAAGTCGTTGTCGCGATAGTACACCTCATTTACTTTCGATCCATCCATATCCCCCTTACTTGTGGGAATATCAAAGAGGGTAGCCAGCAGGTCAAGTGACGTGTAGTGCTTGTAGTCGCCGAATTTCCACATCTCCATTGTATCCAGATGTGGAATGTCCCATGACTTCTTTCCCGAGAAATTAAGCACGGAAGGCAGAGCGATCCCCTGAATCAGCATCCTGCGACTCAGGTATGGGTAGTCGAACTCCTTGCCATTGTGAGCACAAAGCCGGACCTGGCCCTGGTCCATCTTCTCCAGCGCCTGTTTAAATTCCTGCAGGACTACTTTCTCGTCATGATTGGCAAAGATTCTCGTCTTCAGTATTCGCTCCCCGTTTTCATTGGCTGAGAATTTGCCCATTCCAATGACGATGACTTTGCCGAATTCAGCATAAATGCCGGCACGCTCATGAAACATCACTTCGTCAGTCTGATCCTCCGTACGTTGTCTGAAGAAGCTGGCCTTCCGGGCCCACTGCACTTTCAATCTTTCGCTGATGCCTGTATAGTTATCAGAACAGGCAGCCGTTTCAATGTCAATGAAGAGAATATTCCTAAAGTCATCCATCAGCCAGCAAGGTATTTTAAAGCGATGAGAGCAAATCCTTCAGGATTTTCCGCCTGAACCCAGTGACCAGTATCCATCGTGACTACTTCTGCGTTGGGGAAAATCCTCTTGATTTTCTCCTCGTCACCGGGAGCGTAATAATTGGATTTTTCTCCGCGAATAAAAAGGCAAGGGCCGTCATGTTTTCCTGAATAAACCATGCCTTCACCCAACGCTTCAATATTCCTGTCGATCGCCTCCAGGTTTACTCTCCAAATAAAAGATCCATCTTCTGCGCGAGCCAGGTTCTTCAGCAGGAATTGTCTCACATCCAGTTCAGGTACATACCCGCCAAGGATCCGGTCCGCCTCACCACGCGAAGAAAGCGACTTGAGGGGTATGGCTTTCAGTCCATCGAGGATAGCATCGTGATGTACAGGGTAAGGTTTTGGTACGATATCGACAACAATCAATTTGCCAACCCCACCATATTGGACAGCGCAATTCATCACAGCCTTTCCACCCATGGAATGTCCAATGATGTCGGCACCTACCAGTCCATGTTCCTGCATGAACGCATGCAGGTCATCGGCCAACACCTGATAATTCATGGTTGGATCATGCGGTGACTGTCCGTGATTCCTCTGGTCGACCAGGTAGACCGTATATTGTTGAGAGAATGTCTTGGCAAGTGTAAACCAATTATCGGATGATCCGAATAATCCGTGTAGTATGATTAATGGTTTACCCTGACCCGACTTTCTGAAGAACAACTTCATGCGATCAAAGGTAATCAACCTGTGTGAACAGAAGACGAAGCGTATATTTGGGCCTTATTATGCAACCCAACCTTGGTCAATCCCTCCGCGGTGTATCCTTCGAATTCCTTGCTGAAAAGTTTGGAACACCGCTCTATATCTACGATGCAGATACCATCAAGGCCCAGATTCAATCGTTGAGAAGTGCTTTCCGTGAGATTCACATCAAGTATGCCGCCAAGGCACTAACCAATATTTCAATCCTAAGGTTCATGAAAAACCAGGGGATCGGTGTGGATGTCGTTTCGATTGAAGAAGCTCAGATTGCACGGAGAGCAGGTTTTCTCCCTGCCGATATCATGTTCACGCCCAATTGTGTTTCGTTTAACGAAATCATCGAGGGCGTCGACATGGGTCTTCAGATAAACCTCGACAACCTTCCTATTCTTGAAAAGTTTGGTGCCCATTATGGCAACCGCTATCCATGCGGCATCCGGTTGAATCCTGACATTCTTGCCGGCGGCAACATCAAGATTTCAACTGGACACAGTCATTCCAAATTCGGGATCTCCATTCATTCGGTCGAAGCGATCAAGGGCATCGTTGAAAAGTACGACATCCGCATTCAAGGGCTTCACATTCATACAGGTTCTGAGCTGACAGATCTTGACGTATTCATGAAAATGGCCGATATCCTGTTTGGACTCGCTCATGACTTCAAATACCTGCGCTTCCTTGATTTCGGTGGTGGACTTAAGGTCCCTTACAAGCCAGGCGACAGCCAGACATCGGTTCAGGAGTTGGGTAAAAGACTCACGGAGACATTTGGCGCATTCAACCAGCAAACGGGAAAACAACTGGAATTGTGGATGGAGCCCGGAAAATTTCTGGTTAGTGATGCCGGCTACCTGCTTGTACGAACCAATGTGGTGAAGGAAACACCCAAGGTGACCTTTGTTGGTGTTGACTCGGGATTAAACCAGCTGATACGCCCGATGATGTACGATGCCTATCACATGATTACCAACGTTTCCAATCCCGCCGGGAGCAAAAAGATTTACACAGTCGTCGGCAACGTCTGTGAGACAGACACCTTTGGAGCTGATCGTGAAATGAACGAGGTGCGCGAAGGTGATTTGCTGGTCATTCAAAACGCCGGTGCTTACGGTTACTCCATGGCCTCAAACTATAACTCCAGGCTGCGCCCCGCAGAGGTAATGATCGTCGATGGTGAGGCGCGGCTTATCCGGCACCGGGATACCATGGATCAACTGCTGGCTGGCCAGGTGGATATTTTCAGCTAACCGGGCTGAGGAAGCAGGATGGTGAAAGTACTGCCCGCGCCGAGGTAGGACTTGACGAAAATTGATCCTTTCAGTTTGGCAAGGGATTCCCTGACAATATACAAGCCAAGACCGGTACCATCGGATGAAGAGGATGCACGATAGAACATGTCAAATATGCGGTCGAGGTGTTCGGTGCGAATTCCCTGTCCATTGTCTTCAACATCAATCTGAACTTTACCCTCCATGCTTCGGCAATACACCCGGATAAATGGATCTGGTTTCGAGATATCGTGATACTTAACGCTATTGGAGAAGAGGTTGCCCAACACCGTTTTCATCAGGCCGAAATCTGATTGAAAAACAATGGAAGGTTCCCGGTCATAGATGAGGCGAATGGATGGAGCCTGTTTGGCAAATTTGACATCACTGACCACCTCATCAATCAACTGGTTCAGGGAAACGGGGGTCATATCAACGGCGGCCTTCTTGCTTCTTGACAGCACGAGAAAGTCAGCAATCACACCATCCAGTTTCTTCATACGTTGTTCCATCATCGCAATGAGTTCCAGGCTCTTTTCGTCCTTCACTTCCATACGAGCGAGGTTGACCAATCCGAGCATGGACGCAATGGGTGACCGAAGATCATGAGATGCACTGTAGACAAACCGGTCCAGCTCGTTGTTGGTTTTTTTCAATTCTCTTCTTTCATCTTCCAGCAGCCAGATGATCATGCCGAATCCTATTCCGAAAATCATCACCAGGTCCACAAGGCCAAAAAATGCCGGGAACTCATATTGACTGGAGAACAGATTTAACGTAACGACCATGGCATAGTATCCTTGCTCAAGTCCAAACAAGATCATTGACCAGGACATGATGCCATGACCAAGACCTCCGGAAAGTCTCTTTGTGAACTGAAGGACCAGGCCTGCAATAATAAAGCTGGAGCTCGCTATGAAAAACCTGACCCCTACCCTAAGAAAATACCGTGTCTGCACGCCATCCTTGTCGGCACTGTAGAGTACGGTAAGGATTGAGGCAGCGACAAGGGCGGCTGCGATCCATAGCAAAAATCCCTTCGGTCCTATGCGAACGTCTCTGATCAGTTCACGAATTCCACCCAGGAACAAAATGAGGTAAGAAAAATAGATGAACAAGGAGAAGAAGGTGTAGGCAAGGCCGGACCAATAACCCATGATGCGAAACATGAATGGCTCTGCGCGGAACCCAAGCATGATCATAGCGACGGCGAAAAGAAGCCACGCCCAAGACCATGTTGTCAGATAGGGTCTGTCGTGCATCTTGCTGAAGTGTCTGAAAATAAAACACAGAGCCAGACCGAGTACGGCCTGAAGGATGTACGTGACCAGAAGGGAGCTATGAAACGAGTCGCTCATGGCAGAAAAACAGATCAGCGCACCAACAGGTTGACCAGGGGAAATCAACCTTGAAACCCCCGCGAGCAGGGATCTGGAGTGGTGACGGAGGGAATTGAACCCCCGACACAAGGATTTTCAGTCCTTTGCTCTACCAACTGAGCTACGTCACCGAGAAAAACATTTCCACCTTTTGAGCGGGCCACAAAAGTATATAAAATTAGAAACGCTGCAAATTGGCCCCTGAAATCCGGATGCGGACTGGATTTCCCGAATTAGTTGGTTAATTTCAAATCTGAAGGGTTGTCCATGTATATCGCTCAACAGGTTGCATTTCTTATCACCCTCACGGTGGCCGGCATTCTGGTTCGACGCCGGGTCCTGTTTATCAGAAACAATATCCGCCTGGGCAAAGCCAATGTCATCAACGACCGCCATGGCGAGCGCCTGAAAAACATGTTGCTGGTGGCTTTTGGCCAAAAGAAGATGTTCAAAAGGCCCGTTGCCGCAGTGCTTCATTTCTTTATTTATGCAGGCTTCCTCATCATCAATCTGGAGGTTCTGGAGTTTATCATTGACGGATTTTTTGGAACCCACCGGATCTTTGCCTCATTCCTGGGGCCGCTATACCCATGGATGATGAATTTCTTTGAAGCTCTGGCTGTCGCCGTGATGCTCGCATGCCTTGTATTTTTATTGAGACGTTTCGTCATCAGAATTCCCAGGTTCTGGAGTTCCGAAATGACAACATGGCCAAGGCTTGACGCCGCATTGATTCTCACGACTGAAATTGTTTTGATGTGGGCCATCCTGTTCATGAATGCAAGCGACCAACTCCTGCAGCAGGTGAACGAGCACTATGTGTCAACAGGAACATTGTATTTCAGTTCCATGCTCATGCCTTTGCTGGAGTCGCTGACGCCAGGCTCCTTGCTGATTCTGGAACGCTTCTGCTGGTGGTTCCACATCATTGGTATTCTTGGGTTCTCGGTATACATCACATACTCAAAACACCTCCACATCTTCCTGGCTTTCCCGAATACATACTATGCCCGACTGGAACCCAAAGGTCAAATCAACAATATGCCCGTAGTGACCAGGGAAGTCAGATCCATGCTGGGACTTGAGGCCGCTGCCCCCCAAGCGCCATCCGAACCTGGAAGATTCGGCGCAAAGGATATCAATGACCTTCAATGGAACTCACTGATGGCTGCCTACTCTTGTACCGAGTGCGGTCGTTGTACCTCCGAATGTCCTGCAAATCTTTCAGGCAAGAAGCTCTCTCCCAGAAAGATTATGATGGACGTTCGCGACCGGATGGAGGATGTTGGTAAGAGTATGGCGTCAGGCGGGCCTGGCATTGCCGATGGAAAATTTCTTTTGGGTGACTACATCACTAAAGAGGAGATCAACGCCTGCACCAGTTGCAATGCCTGTGTGGAAGCTTGCCCGGTGATGATCAGCCCACTGGATATCATCATTGAGATGCGGAGATACGTGGCCATGGAGGAATCGGGTTCACCCGCCCAATGGAATTCGATGTTTCAGAACATAGAGACCAATTTTGCCCCGTGGAAGTTTCCATCATCTGATCGGTTTAAGTGGGCCAGTGAAAATTCCTGACGAAGAATACTAAACAATCAACGATGACCATTCCCACCATTGCCGACATGACCTCACGCGGGGAATCACCGGAGATTCTCTTTTGGGTTGGTTGTGCCGGTTCCTATGATGAGCGATACAAAAGGGTTACAAAGGCCTTTGTGAAAATCCTGCAGGCTGTGGGGACAAAATTCGCTGTGCTCGGAGGCGAGGAGACTTGTACCGGCGATCCCGCCCGGAGAGCGGGAAATGAGTTTCTCTTTCAAATGCAGGCTACCCAGGTCATTCAGGTTCTGAATGGCTACCAGGTAAAAAAGATAGTCACTGCGTGCCCCCATTGTTTCAACACCATCCGAAATGAGTATCCGGATCTTGGCGGAAAATATGAAGTGATCCATCATTCTGTTTTTCTTCAGCAACTCATTGATGACGGAAAAATCAAGCTCAAGGAAGGCGGGGCCTTCAAAGGGAGACGAATCACCTATCACGATTCATGCTACCTGGGCAGGGCCAACAACATCTATGAAGCACCCCGTGCCGTTTTGGAGTCACTCGATGCAGACCTTGTAGAAATGAAACGATGCCGCACCACCGGGCTCTGCTGTGGTGCAGGAGGCGCACAGCTTTTCAAGGAACCTGAAGCTGGCAAGTCAGACATCCATACCGACCGGGCCGGAGAAGCGATAGCAACAGGTGCTCAAACCATTGCTGTTGCATGTCCTTTCTGTATGACGATGCTCAACGATGGCGTGAAAGCCCGCAACAAGGAAGCTACAGTACAGGTAAAGGATCTCGCCGAGTTAATTGCTGAATCACAAGGCCTTTGAAATGAAGTCCTGGAGCTCGTGCTTTTTGCTACTGGCACTGGTGCTTTCGGCCTGCAATGAAAAAAAGGTTCATGAGCAGCAACTCCTCCTGGACATCAATCAGCTTATTGATGCGCAGATCACCAGCCTTAGCCAGGCAAGAGATTCAATTGCGAAAACTTCAGCAATGAATGGAAGGCAGTCATTCACTCATTTTCTTCCCACACGTGAAATCCTGGAATCCGAACTGGACATGTATCGCCAGTTGGACGATATCAATAAGAAAACCCTTCGTGATGGTTACACTCGATCTGAGGTGGATGACACGAAAAGCAATCTTAAAATATATCAGTTTTCAAATGATCTTGCCAGGGTTTCTGAGGTAAGAATCTTCTATCACGAGCATTTGACCCAAGTGAAACGCATAGAAGGCGTTGTGAAAGAAGCCAATCAGCTCTATGTCAACTGGAAAAAACTTTCTCTTGAATTTGATGAGATCAACGGGCTGCCAAAACTCGTGGCGTATGGTTTTGATGGCTATCAGAAAACGGTAATGCGCGATACGATCCATTTCTCGATAAGGGCAAGTATAAAATGAAGCATACAACTTGCGACTTTTGATCACAAGGTGGCTTTCCGGAGATCGAAACAGGAGCCTCTCATCCATATATTATTTCGCCTTTGAACGGTTCCCTTTCCTCCATTTTGGTAATACATGAAAAGACCAGTTTCAAGGTTTGTTATTAATTTTTAGCTTTGATCCCTAAATGGAGTGATTATTTGGCCATTTTGACCGGTAATCACTTATTTTTTACCCCTAAACAGTACCCCATTACCCATGTTTTTGTTTTCTCTGTTCAGAAATAACAGTCAGGCAGAAACGATTCTGTTTGGGGTTTTCGCAGTAGTCATCGTGGTGTTCCTGTTGATCGACCTGGGCGTCCTGAACAAGACGGCTCATAAGATTACCACCAAATCAGCCCTGTATCAGTCCATTTTCTGGGTAATGGTCAGCGCGGCCTTTGGATACCTCGTGTTTGTCTTTGACGACAGTGAGGACGGAGGAACGGACGCGTTGCTTGAGTATTTCTCCGCATACCTGACCGAGTACGCCTTATCGGTCGACAACATTTTCGTCATCCTGTTAATCCTGAAATACTTTACAGTAAAAGAAGAGTTCTATCACAAGGTGCTCTTCTGGGGCATCCTTGGCGCTGTGGTTTTCAGGGGTATTTTCATTTTTGTCGGCGCCTACCTCATTGCGCAATTTCACTGGATCCTGTATGTCTTCGGTGTATTCCTGATCTATTCAGGGATCAAGATCTATTTTGAAGACAGTGATGAAAAAATCGATCCGGAGAAGAATCCAATCATGCGGTTCTGCCGGGCCTATTTGCCTATTTCACCCGATGATCATGGTGGTACATTCGTCTTCAGGGAAAATGGCAAGCTTTTTTTTACGCCGCTTTTCCTGGTGATTGTTCTAATAGAAACAACAGATTTGATTTTTGCTGTTGACTCGATACCTGCAGCCTTTGCCATTACCCAGAATGAGTTTTTGATTTACACTTCCAACATTTTTGCGGTGCTGGGCTTACGAGCGATGTTCTTCCTCCTCGCTGGAATTATTGACAAATTCTATCTGCTCCAGAAAGGTCTCTCCATTATCCTCTTCTTCATCGGCGCAAAGATGCTCCTGGAGATTATTCACTTTGACATTCCGGTGGTACTCTCGTTCTCGGTCATCATTCTAACCCTGACCCTTTCCATTGTCTTCTCGGTGATTATTCCCAAGAAGGAAAAAGCTGCGGCTGAAAATCAGAATTAGGCCTCGAGGCTTTCTGCAATAAAATTCTTAGGTAGAATTTGCATGAGGATTGGCAA
This sequence comes from Cyclobacteriaceae bacterium, assembly GCA_016787625.1. Taxonomy (GTDB): domain Bacteria; phylum Bacteroidota; class Bacteroidia; order Cytophagales; family Cyclobacteriaceae; genus ELB16-189. The sequence continues at coordinate 23,232 of JAEUUD010000014.1, read as the reverse complement.
CGTGAGAAACCGTTGCGGCAGCGAAACGATGACAAACGTCGGGATCTTCCTAAGCACTTCGACAAGCATCTCACGCAGCATTCCTTTTTCAGATTCATTCAATTCACTCGACCTGGCCTTGGTCAATAAGGCGACCAGTTCATTCCATCGGCGAACCTCCTGCATCAGTTTTCCTTTGTGCTTCGTTGCCATGCCGGCCATGCGTTCGACGTACTGCTTACTCACTTCTTCATAGTCTTTCTTTTCCTGCAGTTCATCCAGCTCTTTCCAATGCTCAAGAACGAAACCCTCTACGGCAAGGATGCTGTTGTCAACATCTTCCGGTGAGAAAGAAATCGAGTTTGCCAACCGGTGAAGAAGTTCCATCTCTGAAGCCTCCACCTGTCTGTCGGCCCAAAAGGTGAGAATAGCAATTTCGAGGAAGTACTTTTTGAGAATCCATGAATTGTTGGTTGGCAACTGCAACTCCTCGATCGACAACCCTTTCTCAAAAATCTCCCGGCACTCCTCTTTCTGTTCTGGCGATAATCCTGCGCCCTGCAGGAAATGTTCCAGTAGCTTTCTTTCTTCAAACTCGATGTTGTGATTGGCGTGGGCCGCTGCGGCCATCACCTTTGCTACCGAAGTTCGCAACTCATCTCTTTCATAACTAAAGAAATCAGACACGATCTTATCTGCATTGGTGTGAATCCACTGACCAAAAATAAAAATGTCAAGAAACAGGAGGCTGTTGTTGAAAAACCGTACCCAAAAGCCTCCCTTAAGTTCAAGGCGATTAACCCGACGTTCCAGAATTTGCTCCGCCAGCTCCATGGGAGATTTCTTTCTGCCAAAGATTGTCTTTGTCGGTGCCGCCATTTCCGGGAACACATGGGTATAAAAACCATTGATGCTGTCAACCGTGCGCATAAGCAACGCCGAAATCTCTTCAGGATTCTTTACCGACTTGTCATGAAAAAGCAAAGAACTGCTTATAAGACTTTCTGCCAGCAGGACCTTCAGACGATCTTTCGTATTCCAGGTCGCCGCATCGGCATGATCAAATGAAACGACAGGCTGGCCGTACATGAGGCCTGTGGGTTGAATGACGCGGTATAGGGAAAAATCAGGATGGGCTGAAGTAAGACCTTCCGCAGTGATATCCTGAAACAATCCCTGGCGGAATTGCAGATATTCATTGAGCCAACCTGAAGAACGTGGATTCATCCCTCGTTGAAAAAGGACGAGAAGTTAGCAAATTCCTGATTTTGTGAAGCCTAGATGTTTGAAAATCAGCACTATGCCTTCTTCCAACCCTTCCGAATAACGGTTTTGGCCGATTCTTCCACCTTTTCCCTCAGGGATTTTTTAAACTGGTCAAGCTTACGGGCTATGGATTTGTCAGTAGAACCGAGCACCTGGCATGCCAGAATTCCTGCATTTCGCGCACCATTGAGTGCGACTGTAGCGACAGGCACACCTGACGGCATCTGAAGAATAGAAAGCACTGAATCCCATCCATCAATCGAGTTGGAGGATTTCACAGGAACGCCAATCACCGGCAGGGACGTCATTGAAGCGATCATTCCCGGAAGATGAGCGGCACCTCCGGCACCAGCAATGATGACACGAAGGCCACGGGCACGGGCTGATTCAGCATAAGCTACCATTCTTGCCGGAGTACGGTGTGCTGAAACAATCGAAACCTCAAAAGGGATTTTCAATTCATCAAGAAATTCTGCGGCTTCCTTCATGATGACAAGGTCGGATTGACTCCCCATGATGATTCCTACGAGTGGCTTTCCCATGCAATGACTTTGAGCGTGCTTTTCACAAAATTGGCTTTCTTCCGTAAACTTTCCATGTCGGCATCCACAATCGTTACGTGGCCCATTTTTCTGTAAGGCTTGGTGAGCTTCTTTCCATACAGATGAACGTACACCCCAGGAACAGCCAGTATCGTTTCGAGGCCAAGGTAACGCGCTTCACCCGTGTGACCTTCTTCTCCCAGTAAATTCACCATTGCCGAAGGTTGGTTAATCGCCGTATCTCCAAGGGGAAGGTTGAGGATGGCACGCAAGTGCTGTTCATATTGGGATGTCACATTGCCTTCAATGGTCTGGTGACCACTGTTATGAGGCCGGGGTGCCAGTTCATTGACGAGGATACCGCCGGATCTTGTAACAAACATCTCCACGGCAAGGATACCAACCATCTTCAACGTCACAATGACCTCGCTGGCCATTGATACTGCTCTTTCATGGAGTTGAGCTGAAATCTGAGCAGGGGAAAACAAATAGTCAACCAGATTGGCTTCGGGATGAAACACCATTTCGACCGGTGGAAATGCTTTCACCTCACCTTGCTCATTCCGGGCAACAATGACGGATATCTCCTTGTCAATGTCGACGAGTTTTTCGAGCAAGCCTGGAGCATCAAATGCCCTGGACAAATCTGCCTTCGACCGAAGTATCTGAACACCTCTGCCATCATATCCCTCCCTGCCGAGCTTGTTCACTGCAGGCAGAAAATCTGATTGTCGCATCACATCCTCCTGATTTGCAGTAAGGATGAAATCGGCAGTAGGAAATCCGTTGTCCTTAAAGAATTTTTTCTGTGTCCGCTTATCCTGAATGATATCCAGCACTCGGGGCTGAGGAAAAACTTTTTTGCCCTGGCTTTCCAGTTGCGTCAGCGCCCTGATGCTAACATTCTCAATTTCAACGGTGATGATGTCGCAGCCTTCTCCAAATTTCATGACAGCATCAAAGTCTGTCAATTTTCCAGCGGTAAAACCCATCATGGCGGAGCATGGAGCATCTGGATCCGGGTCAAGGATGGAGAAAGGGATGTTCCAGTCGAGGCCTTTTTGAATGAGCATGCGACCCAACTGACCTCCGCCTAAAATACCGACACGCCTGCTTTTCAAATTTGAATTGGATTTGGGCCCGAAAGATAGGGAAATCAGGAAAGCACCTGATAAACAATTAGCGCTGAGGAGTAAGCTAATGCCGTCATGTAAAGGAGCTGGGCAAGTGGCCACTTCCAGCCCTTGGTTTCGCGCCAGACAACGGCAAGCGTACTCATGCACTGCATGGCGAAGGTGTAGAATACAAGCAAGGAGAATCCAACAGCCGGGGTAAACCGCGGGCCGCCGGTCTCAGGATTGATCTCATCCTTCAATCTTTCTTTGATGGTTACATTGTCGTCTGAGCTGCCGAGGCTGTAGATGGTGGCAATTGTGCTGACGAATACCTCCCTTGCGGCAAAAGAAGTGATCAGCGCTATGCCAATTTTCCAGTCGAATCCCAACGGCCGGATAATCGGTTCCATCCATTTTCCGATGGTTCCTGCATAGGAATGTTCCAGTTTATAAGCAGCGACCCTGTTTTCAAATTCCTTTTCCGTGAGTCGCATGTTCATCGTTTGTTCCGAAACAACTTTCCTGGAGTTGTTCATGACGTCTGCTGGACCGTAGCTCGCGAGTACCCAAAGGATAATGGAAACAGCGATGATCACCTTCCCGGCTTCCATGACAAAAGCCTTGGTTTTTTCTACAATGGTGAAGCCTACGTTCGACCACTTGGGCATCCGGTAGGTTGGCATCTCCATGATGAGATAACTTCTCTCCTTTATCCTGACGATGGCTTTCATTAAGAGGGCTGAGAACATGGCAGCTGCAAATCCCAGTAAATACAAACTCATCAAAGCAATCCCCTGCAAACTGATCAATCCAAATATTCTTTCTTTGGGAATGATGAGTGCTACAAGAATACCAAACACGGGAAGCCGCGCAGAGCAACTCATAAATGGCGTCACAAAAATTGTGATCAGCCTGTCCTTCCAGTTATCAATGGTGCGTGTGGCCATGATGGCCGGTATGGCGCATGCCATCCCTGAGATCAGGGGCACCACACTACGCCCGCTTAAGCCGAATTTCCTCATGATTTTATCCATGAGGAATACGACCCTCGACATATAACCAGTTTCCTCGAGGATGGAGATGAAGGCAAAAAGAATGGCAATCAGGGGTATGAAAATGATGATACCTCCGATTCCCGGCACAATGCCACTGGAGATGAGTTCGAAAAACGGACCTTCAGGGAGCTTCTTGCCGAGATAACTACTGAGTCCGGCAAAGCCACGGTCGATGGCATCCATCGGTATCTGCGCGAAGGCAAAAAGAGATTGGAAAATGAGAAACAGGATCGCAAAAAAAATCAAGTATCCCCAAACCTTGTGGGTGAGAATGCGGTCCAGTTTTGTTGATGCCCCCTTCCAATCCTTGCGGGCCGATTTGATAATGGTTACATCAAGAACTTTTTGTATAAACTCATAACGGTGGATGGTCTCAGCGCCCTGATACTTGTGCGGAAAGAACTTGTTACGGGCAGCAACGTCTTTAATAAATACCTTGTCTTGCGCACTTAGAAATTTAAGACCTTCCGATTGCTGGAGGTACTGAAATGCTTCGTAGGCGGACTTCAGTTTAAATCGGCTGTTGATTTCTTCAAGGGCTGCTTCCACACCGTTGACCGGATGAAAGACTTTCTTCACTGATGGTTTAACCCCTTTTGCCAGTAACCGCTTGAGCGAATCAATCCCTCTTCCTTCCCTGGCATTGATCATGGCCACGGGCACACCCAATTCGTCAGACAGACGCTTGATATCCATACTCAAGCCTGACCGGGCTGCAAGGTCCATCATATTCAACGCAAGGACGACAGGCAGCTGAAGATCGACGAGTTGGGTGAGCAATAACAAACTGTTCTTGAGATTCGTCGCATCGGCGATCACTGCAATACAATCAGGATAATCTGTCCCATTGGTGTCTGTGAGTACCTCAACGACAATTTTTTCATCCAGCGTCCGTGGGTAGAGACTATAAATACCCGGGAGATCAATAATTTCCGCATCCGTATTTTCATCGAGCTGGCAGGCTCCTGTTCTCTTGTCAACAGTAATACCGGGAAAGTTTCCAATCTTTTGATTGAGTCCTGTAAGCTGATTGAAAAGTGATGACTTCCCGGAATTCGGCTTACCTACAAGGGCAATTTTGAGACGCTTCTTGTCGCTCATCAATCAAGAATGATAATGGTCGATGCTTCTTCCAAACGAAGAGAAAGATCAAACCCGGAAATATTCACACAAATCGGATCGCCTAAGGGTGCGCTGAAATTAAATCTTACCACCGTACCTGGAAGCAAGCCCATTTCGAGCAACTTGACGGACAAATGTTCATCTGTGAATCCTGAGATGACAGCTGTCTCTCCTACTTTCATCGAAGCCACAGATTTTGAAACGGCCGCCATTGTTATTTAGATCAAGTATAAATAATAGCGAATATAGGGGGTAAAACCGTTTAATCATGAAAAACGGAGACTGGATGAAGCCTAAACGGAAGTCGAAAAAAAAGAAGCGCACCATGGACACGGGCAAGCCCGCGGATGCTCGAATGGCTGATGATACAAACTCTGCCAGCCGTTTTGATTACGGGGGAATTCCGGACAGGAATGTAAAAAAGAACCTGGGCTGCTAAGGTTCCGCCTTTAACTCAAGGATAAAGAGGCTAAAACATTGGCCTCAGTGTCTGGGGCGATTGGAGTGCTTTGCGAATTTGCTCCATGGCCGCCTGACGGCTTCGCTTTGGGTCCTTTTTCGGATCCTTGAGCAGGGTCTCCCGGATGTACTTCAGCAGTTTTTCCATCTGGGAATGATCCATAGCGTCCAGGGACTCCAGAATCGCCAGTTTGCTTACTGTTTTCATAAATCGTAGTGGTGGTTAGGCAAATAACGAAATTCAACCCGCTGTGGTTCAAGCGATAAGAGACGATTTAACTGAAAAACAACGTCTGGTTAATATGATCCCTTATCTGAAGAAATGTCATTATTTTCCTAACTTTTGAATCTGTTCAAATGAAACCTGCCCCTTTAGCACCGATTTTGGTTGTGCTCCTGTTGATTGCTTCTTGCAGCTCAAAGAAGACAGATCAGGCGGCCAATGAAGCTGCCTTTGACTCGGTAAGGTTATCCACTTACTCGGGTTTCACCGCCGTTGCGGTTACCCATGAGGTGGGGGATTATAAGACCTGGCTGAAGGTATACACTGACAAATCTGATCCTGAATCAAGACTGAGCATTTTCGCCAGTCCAGAAGACCCTAATCTGATCACCATTTTTGAATTGACAAAAAGTCACAAGGACGCAAAGAATGCTTTCGCGTCTCCCGAATTCAAAGAGACGTTGCTTGAAGAAGGTGTTACCTCCGAACCGATGGTTAATTTCTTTGACATCAAGTTCAGGGTAACGGGTCCTACCACCAAACTGTACCGCCTTGGCGTGACTCACGAGGTGGACAACTACGATAAGTGGAAGAAGATCTTTGACGAAGACGAGCATGTACGATCCAAAGCCGATCTGGAACTGCGGGCCATCTCAACCAATGCCGACAATCCCAATATGGTGAACATCATGTTTGCAACGAACGATATCGAAAAAGCCAAGGGTGTGATCAATTCAGATGAATTGAGAAAGAGAATGACGGAAGCGGGGGTAAAAACCGAACCCGCATTTGCTGTCTTCCGTGTGCCGGAGGAACCCCGTTAGAAAATCATCACTTTATTATGTTTCCATCAAGACCTAATTTTGAGGTCTTCATCCAACTACGCCAAATGAGCAACGTCAAAACCATTATCGACAGCAATAAGGAAAGATATCTCTCCGAACTTTTTGAACTTCTCCGCATTCCTTCAGTCAGTGCTGACAGCCGGCACAAGGACGACGTTCGCCGGACAGCCGTGTTTGTCCAAAAGAAACTTCAGGATGCCGGAGCAGGGCATGTTGAACTCATGGAAACCGGTGGTCACCCCATTGTCTACGGTGAGAAAATCGTTGACCCGAAAAAACCAACCGTACTTGTCTACGGACATTACGACGTTCAGCCGCCAGACCCACTCGATCTTTGGACCTCACCTCCTTTCGAGCCAACCGTTAAGGACGGAAAAATTTACGCACGTGGATCCTGTGATGACAAGGGCCAGGTTTATATGCATATCAAGGCACTTGAAATCATGATGCAGGAAAAATCCATGCACTGCAATATCAAGTTCATGATCGAAGGCGAAGAGGAAGTAGGTTCTGCAAACCTTGGAGCTTTTGTTAAGGCCAATAAGAATAAACTGAAGGCCGATGTGATCCTGATTTCTGATACGGCCCTTATCTCACTCAATCAGCCATCCATCACCGTCGGACTGAGAGGGTTGAGCTATATGGAAGTTCAGGTGACGGGTCCCAACCGCGACCTGCACTCCGGAGTATATGGTGGCGCTGTGGCTAATCCGGCAAACGTACTTGCCAGTATGATTGCATCACTTCATGATGAAAAGGGCCGTGTCACCATTCCCGGATTTTACAACGATGTTGCCGAACTCACTTCAGCTGACCGCAAAGCACTCAACAATGCACCATTTGATCTGGAGGATTACAAGAAAGATCTGGGAATTGACGAGGTCTCAGGAGAAAAAGGATTTACTACCCTTGAGCGTACGGGTATCCGCCCCACACTTGATGTCAATGGCATCTGGGGAGGATATACCGGTGAAGGTGCCAAGACGGTGCTGCCATCCGTCGCATCAGCCAAGATTTCCATGCGCCTCGTTCCAAACCAGAAACCTGATGACATCACAGCCCTGTTCACAAAACATATTTTATCGATCGCTCCAAAAACTGTCAAAGTAAAAGTGACAGCACATCATGGAGGAGAAGCTGCTGTGACGCCAACTGATTCCGCTGCATTCATGGCGGCAACCAGGGCATTTGAAGAGGTGTGGGGCAAAACACCAATCCCCACCAGGGATGGAGGAAGTATTCCCATTGTTGCTCTTTTCAAGAAGGAGCTTGGATTGGATACAGTGCTGATGGGATTCGGACTTGATTCTGATGCTTTGCACTCTCCCAATGAGCATTATGGCATCAAGAACTTCCTGATCGGCATTGAGACCATCGTGGCTTTCCATAAACATTTTGGCGCCTAAGTCGTAAGATTCAACACCGCGCAACCCGGTGGTTTCCTTAACTTTGCTGATCATTTGAATACTGTGAAGATTTTTCGCTTTGTTTTCATTTTCCTTGCCTCGTACACAGGTCTTGAGGCACAGATTCTGCAACCCGCCCATTGGAAAGTTGCTTCGTCGTCAGAGGCTGTAAACGCCGGAGAGATTATTGATCTGCAGTTTACCGTAGCCATTGATAAGGACTGGTACCTGTATTCCAATGAGTTTGTCTGTGAGGACGGTCCCGTAAAGACAACATTTACTTTCAAGCCACATCCCGGTTATGAACTTGTAGGAAGCGTTGAAGCCATCAACCCCATCGATAAGCGTGATGATATCTTTGAGTGTGACTTAAAAATTTTCAAGACCAAGGGAGAATTCAGACAAAAAATCCGATTGCTGAGTTCTCCGGTTGTGATCGAAGGATTCTATGAATACCAGGTCTGCACGGATGTCACGGGAAAATGTATTCCCTTCGAAGAAGATTTTTCAATCACGAGCATCAAAGTGACAGGAACTGCCAGCGGCACGGCATCAACACCCGCCAGTCCTGATTTCACATCATCAGGGGTCATTCCTGTTGGCAATCAACCAAATCATGGACCCATTCTTGACAAATCCATTCTCGATGGAGAAGCAGCCCTCAATGAAGAGTCGCTCCTTGGCTACTTGATTTTTGCTTTCATCCTTGGGCTGACCTCTCTTATCACACCATGTGTATTTCCAATGGTTCCTATGACGGTCACCTTCTTTCTCCGTGACAATCAGGAAAAGAAAGAGGGCATCCGTAAGGCGGTGATTTTTGGTATTTCGATCATTGCTATCTACACATTAGCGGGAACGTTGTTCGCTCTGCTCCTCGGTGCGGAGGGCTTGAATGCACTGGCAACCCACTGGGCACCCAATCTCTTTGTGTTCGTCACTTTCATCGTTTTTGCTTTGTCATTTTTTGGTCTGTTTGAAATCACTGCACCATACAAGTTGGTGAACAAAGCAGATCAGCAGGCAGAAAAAGGTGGTTTGATTGGGATCTTTTTCATGGCCGCGACCCTTGTGCTTGTCTCATTCTCCTGCACGTTGCCCATCGTGGGAAACGTTGTCGTTCTCGCTGCAGGTGGACAGATCACAAAGCCGGTGCTTGCCATGCTGTTTTACTCGTTGGCCTTCGCCATTCCATTTACCCTCTTTGCCATTTTCCCTGAGTGGATTAAAGGGCTACCCAAATCTGGCGGCTGGTTGAACTCCGTGAAAGTAACCCTGGGCTTCCTTGAACTTGCGCTCTGCCTTAAGTTCTTCAGCATTGCCGATCAGGCATACCATTGGGGTTTGCTGGATCGCGAAGTAAACATTGGAATCTGGATTGTCATTTTCAGTTTGCTGGGCATTTATCTGTTGGGAAAAATCCCTATGAAGGGTGATACACCGCTTGAATACCTCAGTGTCCCAAGGCTTCTGCTTGCCACACTGACTTTTTCCTTTGTCGTCTATATTATTCCGGGGTTGTGGGGCGCCCCGCTCAAGGCGTTGGCCGGCTACCTTCCTCCATTATATACGCACGATTTCAACCTGGCGAAAGACCGGGAAGCAGACGTCGCCCCCGGTTGTGAATCTCCGAAGTACGCAGACTTCCTGCATTTGCCTCATGGCCTCTCAGGATATTTCGATTACAAGCAGGCCCTGGCCTGTGCGCGTGAGCAAAAGAAGCCCCTGTTCATTGATTTTACAGGTCATGGTTGCACCAATTGTCGTGAAATGGAAGCTGTTGTGTGGAGCGATCCCAAAGTGCTCTCGTTGCTTCAGAATGATTTTGTGGTTGTCGCACTTTACGTAGATGACAAAACGTTACTTCCTGAAAAGGACTGGTACGTATCATCGCATGACAATAAAGAAAAGAAGACCATCGGTAAGCAAAATGCCGATCTCCAGATTACCCACCTCGAAAACAATGCTCAGCCATTTTATGTACTGCTTGGCGCGGATGAGCGGGTCCTTGCATGGCCATATGGTTATGACAGAAATCCAGCCGGCTTTATTGCGTTTCTCGAACAGGGAAAGGCCAAGTACAAATCCCTCTACCCCTGATTGAAGGCCCATGAAGCGGTGGAAACTATTCTTCGTGGGTACACTCGTCGTTGTCATGCTGGGAGCTCTCAGCCTGGAAGTTGTCGATCGCATTTCGCTGGCATATTTTGGTGAAGCTGACTATCAGGCTGATTCTACTCAAAGAACAGAAAAAGAAATCGTGAGTTCTGTCATGCTCTATGGCATGGAGGTCAATCACCTGCAGGTCATTGAGGATGTTGTAAAACGCAATCAGCGTTTTATTGACCTGCTCACCGGATTTTATGTTTCACCAAAAGTGCTACAGCAGCTTCACACTGTTCCGCGCGATGTATTTGACTTCAGACGAATCGCATACAACAAGAAATATGTGCTGATGGTTGACCACGATTCGTTGCATACCGTTCATGCTTTGGTGTACGAACCCAATCCATTTGACTACGTCGTTTTTCATTTTAAGGATACCCTTCGTGTTGATGTTGGGAAGCATCCTGTTGAAATCAGAGACAGGGAAATTGCTGGTGTGATTGGTTCATCCCTCGCAGAGACCATTCAGGTCATTGGCATTTCACATGAGCTTACCAATCGGTTTGTTGACATTTTTGCCTGGCAGATTGACTTTCAGCGTCTTCAAAGAGGAGATCGGTTTAAACTCTTTTATAAGGAGCAGTTTGTCAAGGGTAAAGCGATTGGCATTGATCGCATCGAAGGAATCTACTTTGAGCATGCGAACAAACCGTACTATGCCATTCCTTTTGATCAAGGAAAGGGGAAAGAATATTTTGATGCCGAAGGCAACAGTTTGCGCAAGGCATTGCTCAAGTACCCCATTGAATTCACACGGATCAGTTCACGGTACAATCCGAAACGATTCCATCCTGTTGCACGGGTATTCAGAGCGCACCGCGGTACTGATTTTGCGGCGCCAACCGGAACTCCGATCCGGTCGGTTGGGGATGGTGTGGTCCTTGAGGCCCGGTATAATGGGAACAATGGCAACTATGTGAAAATCCGTCACAACAGCCTTTACACCACTCAATACCTTCACATGTCAAAAATTGCATCGGGTCTTCGCCCAGGAAATCGCGTTTCGCAAGGTGAAACCATAGGTTTTGTAGGGAGCACCGGTCTGTCAACTGGTCCCCACCTGTGTTATCGGTTCTGGAAAAATGGCGTACAGATTGATGCTTTGCGGGTTGAACTTCCGCCATCCCAACCCATTCTTGCCGAATTCATGCCTGCCTACGAAACAGCACGTCGTCAGGTATTCAGGAGACTGGAAGTGATTCACCTGCCTGAGTCGCCTACGGTGATCGCCGGCCACTAGCCTTTATTCTTAATTGCCTGGCAGGTACTTTTGTTTTTCCATGCGTCCCTATCTCATCGTCATTTTCATACTGATCGCTCTGGGTGAATCGATTGCCCAACGGGTCGCCGTTGTCATGAGTGGTGGCGCCGCCAAGGGGCTTGCGCACATCGGTATGCTGAAGGCACTGGAGGAGAATGAAATTCCGGTGGACTTTGTGGCAGGCACTTCCATGGGTGGAATTGTCGCCGGCTGCTACGCGGCCGGAATGAGTCCATCTCAAATTGAGGAGATTATGCTCGGCGAAGACCTGAGTCGTTGGGTAAGTGGTCAATTGGAGAATGGATACAATTACTTCTACAACAAAGATGATGTACGCCCTTCCTTTGTGAGGCTCAACCTCCTCCTCGACTCCACCTTCAACCTTAATCTCAACACCAGCATCGCCAATGACATCGCGCTCAACTTTGCCATTGCTGAGAAAATGGCCCAACCATCCGCTATTGCGAATGGGAACTTTGACAGTCTTTTCGTGCCCCTACGCGTGATGGCCTCCGAGATTTTTACTCAAAGAGAAGTCATATTAAAGAAAGGATCTTTAGGCGATGCCCTTCGTGCAACTCAAACGGTTCCATTTTTTTACACACCGATTCGCATCGATGGTCAATACCTTTTTGATGGTGGCGTCTATAACAATTTTCCCGTGGATGTCGCCGAAAGCGAGTTCCATCCCGACGTGATTATTGGTTGCAATGTGGCCAGTAAGATTTATGAAGAGTATCCTTCAGGTGAAGATGACAAACTCATTTCCCGATCACTGCTTTACTTATTGATGGATAAGTCAAACCCTGCCAGGGTTCCAGCCACGGGCATATATGTTCAGCCAAACCTGAAAGGCATCAGTGGCCTGGACTTTAACAAGGTTAGAGCAATCATCGACAGTGGCTATGCAGAAACCATGCGTCGCATACCGGAAATCAAAAGCAAAATTGCAGCACGACGTACTTGTGATGAAGTAGCCAACCTTCGCAACATCTTCAACAATCGCACCGTGCCATTGGTTGTCGACAGCGTTCATATTAAGGAACACAACGACCACCAGCGCTCCTATATCAACAGGCTCTTCAAGAATGGAAAAAGGCCTTTGAATTTCAGCGATGTCAAAACCGGCTACTATCGTTTGGTGTCCGAAGATTTTTTCAAGAACCTCTATCCCAGTTTCACATTCAACAATAACACGCAGCACTTCAACTTTACGCTGAACAAAAGGCCTCAGAATAATTTCCAGGTTGATTTTGGAGGGGTCATTGCCACACGCAATGTGAGTAACATCTATCTGGGGCTAAACTACTACTACTTCAATCGCCTGCTCACACATTTCAGTGCCAATTTCTATACCGGAGGTTTTTATCAGTCGGCGCAGGCAAAGGCTCGTCTTGATTTTCCTGGTCGATACAGATTCTTTCTCGAGCCTGAGGCCACATTCAACAACTGGAATTACCTGGAGGGTAATGATATCATCGTCAAGCGAAGCAATTCAACTTTTGTCAAAAGGATTGATCGACGTGCAGGGATGAGTCTTGGGATGCCCATGGGAAGACAATTCAGGCTTTCTCTTGAGGGGGCCTACATCAGCAACTATGATCAGTACATCAATACCGACGTTTTGACTTCTTCTGACACACTGGATGAGCTCACCCTTACTGGTGGTCGTTATGGAATCGCTCTTTCTACCAATACGCTGAATCGCAAACAATATGCCTCCACCGGCAAGGCCTATCATTTTGGAATCGATTGGTTTGACTTGCGGGAAGTGTTGAAACCAGGAACAACGTCGACACTTTCAGCATCAACGACGAGCAGAAGGCAGTGGATTCGGGGGACCATCATGATGGAACAATATTTCAGGGCAGGCAGATATAGTTCGGGGTACTTCATTCAGGGAACACTCTCCAATCAACCACTCTTTACCAATTACGGAGGAACAATCATCAATGCTCCGGGGTTCTATCCGATGCAGGATTCGCGCACATTGATTCTTCAGAATTTCAGGTCGTTTAATTTTGTTGGCGGAGGTTGGCGAAATGTTTTCACACTAAGGTCAAAGCTGGATTTAAGACTGGAAGGGTACCTGTTCAAACCTTTGGAATCGATCGTCAGCGGTCCCAATCAGGTTCCCGAATTGAATGAGCAAATCAAGCAAATATATTTTGCGGGTACCCTCGGACTTGTCATGCATTCAACCATTGGACCCATCAGCCTGAGCGTAAATTATTATGATGACAAAAAGACCCAATTGGGGGTTTTGCTTCATATAGGGTTCCTCCTATTTAACCGCCCCTCTCTCGAATAAAGTGCAATTCCGGGGCAGGATGACCGTTTGTGGCTTTTCGTTTGACAAATTTTAATTATGTTTAACTCTTTAAATCGCCACTCTACACCTATCCCTCATGAAGCGAAGTCTACTATCCCTGTTGGTCGTTCTGCTATGCGTTTCCCAGGGCCAAAGTCAGGTTGTTCAATGGGCATCTAAAGTCATTGAATTTTCTAGTGAACTAACACCGATACAATATTCTGCACAACAAGCATTGGGCAAACCCAATGTCCTACCTGCTGCAGGTCAGAACCCAAACGCATGGACACCCGATAAGCCAAAGCGGCAGGAATTTATCAAACTGGGCTTTGCCACACCCATGCAGATCAAGCAGGTGGCTATTGCCGAGTCTTATAATCCAAGTGCCTTGTTCAAGGTATTTGCTTACGATGAAGCGGGCACTGAACACCTGCTGCACAGTTTCAATCCAGGCCCAAGTCCTCAAAAAGGCAGAATGCTCAACGTGATGGTTGAGCGAACATCATACAAAGTGGCTGCCATTAAGCTTCAGTTTGACGGTGAAGCAGTTACCGACTACTTCTCCATCGATGCTGTCGCCATTGCAGACGTTAATGTTCCTATTATCGCTGACATTGCCGTACCCGAACTTCTCAGTAAAGGATTGGTTGTCGAGTCGCTCGACAAAAATGTCAACAGTGATTACGCTGAACTTAATCCCTTGCTTTCGCCCGACGGCAAAACCATGTACTTCTCCCGCAAGAATCACCCTGAAAATATCGGAGGTGTGACAGACAAGGAAGACATCTGGTATTCTGACCTGGGTCAGGATGGAAAGTGGACCCTTGCAAGAAACATGGGGCCTCAGTTCAATAATGCAGGGCCAAATTTTGTCAATGCAGTCTCTTCAACCCCTGATGGGCAAACAGTGCTTGTCCTTGGAAATAAGTATTTGCCGAACGGCAAAATGCAGGCTGGCGTTTCACTGAGCAGCAGAAACAATGGAAGCTGGACCCGACCGGCACCTGTTCAGATTGAGAACGATTACAACTATAATGAGAAGGCCAATTACTTTCTCAGTAACACACGCAAGACCCTCCTTCTCTCCGTGGAGCGTGAAGACACCCGCGGTTCCCGTGATTTGTATGTGAGCTTCCAAAAGAATGACAGCACCTGGTCGGAACCATTAAACCTGGGTGACGTTGTCAACACGGCCAATGAAGAGTCGGCGCCGTTCCTGGCTTCCGATGATCAGACATTATATTTCTCTTCAAATGGGTTTAGCGGATATGGAGGAGCTGATGTGTATATGAGCAAGCGCCTTGATGACACCTGGACCAACTGGTCGGAGCCGCAGAATATGGGTCCGGATATCAATTCAAAACTGGACGACTTGTTTTTCAACGTTCCCTCCGCAAGTGAGTTTGCCTATTATTCAAGAACCATCAATGATGAGAACGCGGACATTTACCGGGTGAAGCTGCCTATTTATAAGAGTCCTGATCCCGTTGTGATCGTTAAGGGAAAGTTGATCGATGCCAAGAGTGGAAAACCAATTGGCGCCAAGATCATTTATGAACGACTCCCTGATGGAAAGGAAATCGGGATCGCCAATTCAAACACAGAAACCGGCGAGTATGAGATACACTTGCCAGGCGGCGTGAGGTATGGCGTACGGGCAGAAGCAGCCGGTCATATTTCCTCCAATCAAAATCTTGATCTGACTTCTTACACCAAGGACGGCACACAGACTGCAGACATTACGCTTGAGCCAATCCAGGTGGCAACCATCGAGCCGAGCGCGACAATCACGCTGAACAACATTTTCTTTGACATCGAAAAGTCTACCCTCAAATCGGATTCATCTCCTGAACTCAACCGTATCGTTGATCTGATGAACAAGAATGCTTCGATGACCATCGAAATCTCAGGTCATGCTGATGCTACCGGCCCCGAGAAGTACAACATGTGGCTTTCAGAAACTCGCGCCAAGGCCGTATCGGGATACCTGGTGAAACAGGGCATCGCCGCTGACCGAATCTCAACGACATTCTTTGGAGAATCTAAACCAATCGATACGAATGCAACCAGAGCTGGCCGGCAGAAGAACAGACGGGTTGAATTCAAGATCATCAAACTTTAATCAATCATGAAGCAGTCCCTCTTCATCATTCTTGGAGTCTTCATGCTGACGGCTGTCAGTGGTCAGACAGATACGGTCGTTTATGCCGTTGGTAAAATTGTCAATCAAACAAACAAGGAAGCAGTCAATGCCAGGATATCCTACCAAAGCCTTCCTTTTGGGAACATTGTTGGCCAATTGTCAGGAACAAACTATTCCATTCCGCTATACGGAGGAGAAAAGTACTCGATCACCGTTGAGGCCCCGGGATTTGCTCCATCCAAGTACATGCTTGACCCCGCTACAGCTAACGCTGACCGTAAAGTGATCCAGGATATTGAACTTGGAATTCCTTCAACAGCTGCCGTTGTTGCGCCAACGGCTCACCATGTGGGCAAGGTGATGAGGTTGGACGCCCTGATCTTTCAGCAGCGATCTGCGATTATCAGTCCGGAATCTTACCCTGAACTGAATACTGTTTCTGATATGCTTCATAGCAATCCCAAGATGGTTATTCAGTTGGAAGGCCATACCGATACCCGCGGTGACGCCAAGTTGAATCTCAAACTATCCGAGCAGCGCGTTGACGCTGTTCGCGACTACCTCATCAGAAGGGGTGTTGAGAAATCTCGTGTAAAACTCAAGGCCTTTGGCGGCTCAATGCCTCTCAGCAAAGAGAACACAGAGGAGGCACACAAACTCAACCGTCGCGTTGAGGTTCGCATCATCGAGAACTAGTCCTGCTTATTTTAATTAGCTGCGATGAGGCCCGAGCCGACGAGCATCAGCGGTTTGAGGTGATTGAGACAATCACGCTTTACCTGGTCTTTGAGATCACGGATCAGGATCGTTCTTACCAGGATGTCAGCAAACTCCCTGCATCGTTGTGAAGGATACGATGCATATGCTTTCTCCAGTTGCTCGGCACAACCAATCCAATCTGCCCTATTGTATGCTTTCACCGCCTGATTGTAATGCATCAGGCCCGGCAACTTGTTCACGGGTACTTTGTCATAAAGCTTAAAAGTGTACTGATAGCTTGATTGGTTGGCACTTATCGCAGAAGGTCCAACCGTCCTGTAGATATTTGTTCTTTTGTTGATTTCATTCGGATCCGTGATGAGTCCAAAGAGGCCGTCTGTCGTTTCGAGCAGGACTTCACCCTCAGCGGTCTTCACCATAATAAAAATGTGATAGTTGGTCTCCACAACATCAAAATCCATCCTCATTTCAGTAAGCACCGTGCTGAAGAATGCTGTTGCCGTCAAACAATCATACGTTCCATTGGCAAACAACGCGTCAAAGTCTGCGTAGGGTGAATAGCTTTTCAGGAAAGAGGAGTGTGCCTTTCTAACCATTCGGTGTAATCGCTTCAGGTCAGACCCCCTGCCTTCTGTTGCCTGCTGCACAAAGTCGTTCATGTCCGTCATCGCTTTCGTGATGACCTGATGATCAGCCGACGTTGTTGCAAAAAATGAATCCATACCACGCTGCGCATGGCACATCACTGAGCCTGTAAGGAAAGCGAGCAACAAGATTCCTTTTATCCTCATAACAATCGGGTAATAAAAGTAACATTATGATAACATTATGGCAAAGGGCTTAACATTGGCTTAACATTAGGCCAATCCTATCAAATGGGCTATTTTTAGAGGCTCACAACGATTTTTAAACATGCAAGCAGCGACGGTTGGCCCGTCTGAGAGTCAGTTGAAGGAACGCTTTGAAAAGATCCGTCTTCGGAGCCTTGCACTGCGAAAGGAACCCTTATCAGATCGCAAAAAGCGCCTACGCAAGCTGGAATCGTGGATTCATGCTCAAAGAGACCGCATTCGTCAGGCGGTTCACCAGGATTATCGAAAACCACTGATGGAGGTGGATACCACCGAGATTTACCCCGTTCTGACTGAAATCCGGCATACCCTTAAACACCTGGATCGTTGGGCTTCTCCCAGAAAAATCGACGCGACATTAAGTTATGTAGGAACCCGCTCGGAGATACGATATGAGCCAAAAGGGACCTGCCTCATCATTGCTCCATGGAATTTTCCCTTCAATCTCTGTGTGGGGCCACTGGTCTCTTGCCTGGCTGCAGGAAACAACGCCATCATCAAACCATCGGAAATGACACCATGCACATCATCATTGATCCGTGAGATGGTAGCAGAAGTTTTTGAAGATGACATAGCGTTTGTTGTCGAGGGCGGAGCTGACGTTTCCCAACAATTGTTAAAACTTCCATTTGATCACATTTTTTTCACTGGCAGCACACACGTTGGGAAACTCGTGATGGAAGCGGCCGCACGAAATCTCTCTTCCGTTACGCTGGAGCTTGGCGGCAAAACCCCAACGGTTATTGATGCCTCGGCCAACGTGAACGACGCTGCCATAAGAATCGCTTTCGGAAAGTACATGAACAACGGGCAAACATGCATTGCTCCTGACTACCTGCTCATCGAGAACAAGGTGAAAGACAAATTCATTGAGTCTTTCAAAAAAGAAGTCTGTCGGTTTTTTGGAGACGGCAAGGAGATAACCGAAAAGTCATCGAGCTACTCGCGTATGGCAACAACCAGACAGTATAGTCGTGTGGCTGGTCTGATCGATGATGCCATTGGCCTTGGCGCGACGGCTATACGCCTTGGAGCGTTCAACGCTGCAGAAAATTTTCTTGGTCCGACCATTCTGATGAATGTTCCTGCCCATGCAAAGATCTGGGGAGAGGAGATTTTTGGTCCGGTTTTACTTGTTGGCACATTCGACCATCAGGACGAAGTGGTTCAATTCATCAATAGCCGTCCCAAGCCCCTTGCGTTGTATATTTTCAGCAACAGGTCTGCTTTTAGGGAGCACATCCTGCAAAACACCTCCTCTGGCAGCGTATGCCTTAATGATTGCGTTCTCCAGTTTACACATCCTAATCTCCCATTTGGCGGTGTCAATCAAAGTGGTATTGGAAAATCACACGGCCAGTTTGGGTTCCTCGCCTTCTCGAACGAGAAGTCAGTTCTCAGGCAAAAACGCGGTTGGGCGGCACCTTATTTGCTGCACCCACCCTATACGAACAGCATGAAGAAAACCGTTGATCTATTGTTGAAGTGGTTTTAGTCGGCTCCTTCCGGAATTCGTAATTTTGTTCATCCCGAAAATACTTGCTGTATGAAAATCGTGAAGAAGGTACTCATTGGCTTTGCCATTCTGCTCGTTATCCTTATCGCTGCTGCCGCCATCCTGCCTGTCATATTCAAAGACGATATCAAGGCAGCCATCGACAAGGAAATTGCCAAGAATGTCAATGCTGACGTTGTCTTCGACGTAAACAATTTCAGCCTTACCGTATTCAGGAATTTCCCCAACATCACTGCAGAAATCAAGGAACTTGGCGTATTCAACCGCGCACCTTTTGAAGGTCAACATCTGTTTGTTGTTGACCGTCTTGATGTTGAAATCAATCTGGCCGATGTACTCTTCGGGAGTCAGCTCCGGTTAAAGGGAATAACGCTCCTCAATCCTCAGATCAATGTCAGGGTGTTGCCTGATGGACGCGCCAACTATGATATTGCCATCGCCTCTGCCGACTCAGCCGCAAGCCAGGAGCCCTCAGATTTTTCGTTTGGCATCGACCACTGGGAGGTGATCAATGGCGAAGTGGTTTACAGTGATGAGTCAATACCATACTCACTCATCTTGAAAGGGCTTCAACACACCGGCAGTGGAGATTTTACACAGGATGTCTTTGACCTGCGTACGCATACGGTTGCTGATACAGTCACAACCGCCATGGGGACGATGCAATTTCTCAATAACCGGCGAGCTGAAATCGATGCGGTCATTTCTATCAGCGACAACTATTCGACATACACCTTTAAGGAAAATAAAGCGCTCATCAACGATTTCGGGGTCAACTTTGATGGCTGGTTCAAGATGAATCCAGGGTCCTATGACATGGACATCACCTTTAAGAGCCCTGCCAATACATTCAAGAGCCTCCTTTCCCTCATTCCGGGGATGTACACGAAGGATTTCAAAAATATAGAGGCCTCCGGTGATCTTTCCTTCGCTGGACTTGTCAAAGGGACCTACAACGAAAAGAAAATGCCCGCCTTCCAGGTTAACCTTCTCGTCGACAAGGCGATGTTCAAATATCCAGACCTTCCAACGGCAGTTAAGAACATCAACATGGATCTTCTGATAGACAACAAGGATGGTGTGATCAACAATACGGTTGTTAACCTGAAAAAGCTTCACCTTGATTTTGGTTCTAATCCAATTGATGCCAGGCTCTTGATTGAGAATCTCAGGACGTACAAAATGGACGGTGCCTTGAATGCCAAATTGAATCTTGGCGAAATGGCAAAAATGTTTCCCATGGAAGGTCTTGAGATGAAAGGAATCTACACCGTTAACGCGACCGCGAAAGGAACATACGACAGCATTCGCAAGATTATTCCTGCAGTCGATGCAACCATGACTTTGGCCGATGGGTATGTCAAATCTTCCAAGTTCCCTCTCCCGCTGGAGAATTTGTCGATGAGTGCTGCCATCAAAAATACCTCCGGCAAGATGGCAGAAACCCTGATTGCTGTAGACAACTTCTCGATGATGCTTGATGGTGAAAAACTTAATGCAACGATGAAAGTCCAGAACCTGGATGACTACACATGGGACATCAAGGCCAACGGCGGTGTGGATCTGGAGAAGATGACCAGACTTTTTCCTCTGGAGGGAATGAGTCTCGCCGGTAAAGTCAAGGCCAACCTAGAGACACACGGCAAGATGTCGGATGTGAATGCCAAGCGCTACGACAAACTTCCAACGAGCGGATCTGCGTCCATCAAAGATTTCAGGTACAGCGCCAAGGGCACGCCGACACTTACGCTTTCAGAAGCTGTTGCAACCTTTGATCCCAAGAAAATCGAATTGGCAAGCCTGAATGGAACCATAGGTCGCAGTGACTTTAAGGTTAATGGTCGGGTAGAAAACTACATCGCCTATGTCGTCAACAAGGAGACGATCCGCGGCACGGTCAACTTCAACGCAACCTTGCTTGACCTTAATGAATTCATGACGGATTCCGGCTCTCCGGTATCCAAGGATACAGCTTCCTTTGGTGTCATTCCCATTCCGGAGAACATCGATTTCACGCTTAAATCCTCTGTTGGGACTGTGAAAATGATGGATTACACCATGACGCAGGCAACAGGAGATATCGTTCTGAAAAACGGCATTGCCAATCTCAGCGGGCTTAAGTTTGGCATGCTTGGCGGGACATTCACCGTCAACGGGACATACAGCGCAAAGGACACACGCCACCCCAAGTATGATCTCGATCTCAAAATTGAAAAACTCTCCATTCAACAGGCAGCGCATTCATTTTCCATCATCAACACCTATGCCCCGATCGCTGGTCTTGTCAATGGTGACTTTTCTACGGATTTCAAACTCAGTGGCGAACTGACACAACAGATGACACCCAATCTTGCCACTGTCAATGGCGCCGGTTTGTTGAAAGTTGCACAGGCTGCATTGACCAAATCAAAACTTATGTCTGGCATCAGCTCTCTTACGAAGCTTGACAATGCCGAAAAAGTAAGCCTCAAGGATGTGCTCATGTCCGCCAACATCACGAATGGCCGTTTTAGTGTAAAACCTTTCGAGGTGAAGGTTGGCGATTATGCCACAACCGTGAGTGGCAGCACAGGCCTTGATCTTTCTATCGATTACTCTCTCAAAATGATGGTGCCGGCGGGTCAGCTGGGTTCCCAGGCCATGAGCGCTCTCAATCAGTATGCGGGGACTTCGAATCCAACCGACAAAATTCCCGTGACCATTGGCGTAGGCGGTACGGTGAAAGATCCCAAGCCAAAATTGATTGCCACTGAACAAAAGGAGCAAGTGAAACAAGCTGCCCAAAAAGTGGTAACAGAAAAAACGCAGGAGGCCGCACAGAAATTATTACAAGGCACTAAGCCCGAGGATGTGCTTAAGGGGTTGACCAGTCCGGCGAAGAAAGACTCCACAAAGAAAGACAGTGCCGCTGCGCCGGTGAATAAGCTTCAGCAACTGCAAAATCTGCTGAAGAAGAAAAAGAACTAGGCTTACCTTACTTTAGCCAGCTCGCTGCCTTCAAAGAATCCTTCCTTGATGAGCTGCATCAACTGATCGCGTGTAGGGCTGATTTGGTAATAGGTGTCGTCCTTCTTTTTGATTTCCCTTACTGGAAATTTCTTTCCAAGCTTTTTAAGAATATCCTTTCGCTTTGCGTCGTCACTCACCGGGATCGACATAAAGGACATGTCGCCATTTGATTTCTGTCGAATCAACCGAAGCACCCATTGATCTCCTGATCGAAAATTGACAAAAAAGTAATTCTGATACTCTTTGATAACCAAAGAGTCGCTGATGGTGCCTTTCCCTAACCAATCTTTGTCTTTGGTATCCCTAAAGTGATAACCCCAGGATTCAATAATCAGCGTATCCGTGTCATTCCCCTTATCATTGACGCCAACATATCTTCCCAGAAGCGGTTTGGGTACCTCCTTCAGCGGCGAAATGCCAGCAGGCTGGGGTTCAGGAAATGAGACCTCCTTGCAAGAACAAAGCAACAAAGCCCAGCATCCAATAAGCAAAAGGGTTCGCATGGTCATTCCCGTTACTGGCTTTTTTCTGAATACGAAGATACGATGTTAATTGATTCGCCTGAACGGTTATTGTCCACCGCCATTTTTGCGCTCATTCATTATTTCTCCAATGATCCTCAACCCATCCAGCGTTAGCTGTGGCTCAACCAGGTGAAAAAAGCCGCGCAATGAAGTGATGACAAATGAAAGCCCTCCTGTTGCGATGGCCGGGCATTCGATACCTATTTCTTTTCGAATTGCCTGGACCATGTTTTTTACCAGTCCTTCATAGCCAATAACGATACCCGACTGAATGGCAGTTACGGTATTGATCCCGAGGGCCGACGATGGCATCTCGAGTGGGACATCAAACAACTTGGCTGTGTTTTGTGAAAGGGCCCTCAAAGCTGTTCTCAAACCAGGAACAATGGATACGCCCATGATCTTTCCTTTCTCTGAAACGGTCGTAAACGTAAGTGCCGTTCCAAAATCAACCACGATGCAGGTCTTTCGCAGAAGATGATAAGCACCCATGGCATTGGCCACAAGGTCTGATCCAATTTCATAAGGGTTCAGTACTTCGATGGGAAGTTTGTCGTAAACGCCTGGTCCAAGCATGACCGGTTCCCTCTTGAACAAGGATCGAACGACATTTCTCACCTTATCGGTGAGGCCGGGTACAACGCTGCTTACGACGACGGTGTGAACGGCATCAACCGGAAGACCTGCTTCGAGAAAATGATCCCGCACCTTGATGCCAT
>JAEUUD010000149.1 GCA_016787625.1 Cyclobacteriaceae bacterium | reverse complement strand
GTTTCGGCATTTGGTTTCATGTAGCGGACCAAAGTTTTCTGAGCCTCGTCTCCCTTTGTTTCTGCGGCGCATTATTGGCGTTCCTGATTTTCAATTGGCAACCATCCAGGATTTTTATGGGTGATACGGGAGCGCTTACTATAGGATTGATTCTCTCGTTTATGGCCATTCGTTTTATCAACATCAATTTTGAACTCCCTGCTGATCATCCTGCCAAATTCTCAGCATCCATCTCCACGGCCATCTGCGTACTCATCATTCCCGTTTTTGATACGCTTCGCGTTATCATTGTCCGCCTGATCAAATTCCAGTCTCCGTTCCATGCTGACCGTAATCACATCCATCACCGCTTCCTGGGTATTGGAATGAACCATGGGAATGCGGTGAAATGGATAGTAGCAATCAACGTGGGATTTATTGGCCTGGCTGTCGCCCTAAAGAATCAATCAGATTTGATCCTGCTACCACTCATTGGACTGACCTGCTTGTTGATTAATTTTGCCTTGCACCGGATGCAACGCAAATCGTAAGTAACGATCCCTCATGCTCGAACAAATCAAATCTCTCCAGAAGGAAATAGCGTCAACACTTCCTGCCAATGCAGGAGAGCTTGAGGCGTTTCGTCTGCGGTTCCTTAGCCGCAAGGGGCTCATACCTACCCTGTTTGACAACCTGAAACTCCTTGCGCCTGCAGAGAAGAAGGATATCGGACGGCCATTGAATGAGCTCAAGCAACTTGCGGAGTCCAGGCTCAAGGAATGGACTGAAGCACTCGGAGCGGTAAAAGATAATACCCAGGCTCCGGTTGATCTCACACTCCCTGTCATTCCTGATGCCATTGGCACCATGCATCCGCTCAATCTGACGAGATACAGGATCATTGAAATTTTCGAGCGACTTGGATTTAATGTGGCTGATGGGCCAGAGATCGAGGATGATTGGCATAATTTCTCTGCCTTGAACTTCCCTGAGAATCATCCCGCCCGTGAGATGCAGGATACTTTCTTTGTTTCGCGAAATCCTGATGTGCTCCTGAGAACGCATACGAGCAACGTTCAGATCCGCCTCATGGAAAAACAGCGCCCGCCCATCCGTGCGATCATGCCAGGAAGGGTATATCGCAATGAGGCAATTTCGGCGCGGGCTCACTGCTTTTTTCATCAAGTGGAAGGTTTGTATGTTGATACCAACGTGAGCTTTGCTGATCTCAAGCAAACCCTTTATCACTTTGCAAAAGAAATGTTCGGAAGTGAAACGAAGATCAGGTTAAGACCTTCGTTCTTCCCCTTCACTGAACCAAGCGCTGAAATTGACATCTCTTGCTTTATCTGCCATGGAAAAGGCTGCAACATTTGTAAACAAACAGGCTGGGTTGAAATCGCCGGTTCAGGCATGGTTCATCCCAACGTGCTTCGCCATGTTGGCATTGACCCGGAGGCTTTTACAGGATTTGCTTTTGGAATGGGGATTGAACGCGTAACCATGCTTCGGTATGGGATTGATGACCTTCGTTTGTTTTCTGAAAATGATGTCCGGTTTTTGAAACAGTTCAAACCTGTCTTGTAAGTGAAGCTTGTGCGTTCGGTGGGTGTCGTTGGGGCCGGAACCATGGGCCTGGGTATTGCCCAAGTGTGTGCTTCCGCAGGCATCGATGTACTCCTCTACGATATCAACACGAATCAACTGGACAAAGCCGTTCAAGCGATAGGCAGCAATCTGGCCGAAGCTGTTTCAAGAGGTAGGATCTCTGACGAGTCCAGGATAGCAACACTTTCTCGTATCCGGAAAACGCATGACCTGAACTTCATGGTCACAGACATCGTGATTGAGGCAGCCGTTGAGCGCCTGGACATCAAGCAAACATTGCTGGTGCAGCTGGAGAAAGTCAACGAAGGAAAGGCAATTCTTGCCACCAATACATCTTCCATTTCGGTTTCTGAAATCGCGGCCAGGCTAAGAGATCCCTCATCATGCATTGGCCTTCACTTTTTCAATCCTGCTGATCGGATGAAACTTGTCGAGATCATCTCGACGAAAGACACGAAAGCTGAGTATACCCAAGCCATCAGTGACTTTGCAAAAAAAATCGGAAAGGTTGCCGTTTACGCAAAAGATTCTCCGGGATTTATCGTTAACCGTGTGGCCAGACATTATTATGTGGAATCGCTGAAACTGATTGAATCCCATGCGGCGCGCGTTGAGGCTGTCGATGCGCTCATGCGTGCATCGGGCTTCCGTATGGGGCCGTTTGAATTGATGGATCTTATCGGTATTGATACCAACCTGGCTGTTACAACGTCAGTTTATGAGGGGTTTGGCAAGGCTCACAAATTCACACCCAGCAGGACGCAACAGCAGCTTGTTGCTCGTGGAGATCTTGGCCGAAAGACAGGCAAGGGATTCTATGAATACAACCAACAAAAATAATCGTGGCTTGAGGTCACTTTTCCTGGCCTTAATACTGGTGGGTTGCAGTTCTGATTTGACGGACGACCCAATCCCCATCATCCCATTCGCTGACTTTGTCGTTAACCTGTCGGCTCCTGAATATCAACCCCTCGTGGTGAATGGAGGCTATAAGGAAATTGGATCAATAGGTGTACGAGGCGTTATTCTCTACCGGCAGGATGCCGCCACTTATTTGGCCTTCGAAAGAAATTGCTCCTATCATCCGAATGACGCGTGTGCGACGGTGAATGTTCATTCATCCAACCTGTTCATGGTTGATCCATGTTGCAATTCCAGTTTCAGCTTTACGGACGGCTCACCCACCGGTGGGATTGCCTGGCGACCATTAAGACGTTATGAAACAAGCCTGGTGGGCAATACGCTCACCATCACCAGCACCATCGTTGATTAAGCTCCTGAGTTCTTCCTGAGATTGCTGTGGGCTTTGCCGTACACAAAATAGATCACCAGTCCGAAGAGCATCCAGCCCAGTGCAACCAGCTGTGTGTTGGGGTCCAGTGAGAAAATAAGTGTAGAGCACACCAGCATTCCGAGGATGGGAACAAGAGGAACCATCGGTGTAGCAAACGGACGCACAGCTTCAGGATTCTTCACCCTCATAACCCAAACACCGGCACACACCAGTACAAACGCGAACAGCGTTCCAAAACTGGTAAGGTCACCGGCCATGCTTCCGGGAACGAAAGCAGCAAACAAGCCAACAAAAACAAAGAGAAGCATGTTGGACTTATAGGGCGTACGGAATTTCGGATGCAGTTCAGAGAAGAGCTTCGGCATGAGACCATCAACCGACATGGAGTAGAACACACGGGATTGTCCCATGAGCATTACGAGTATCACCGATGAGAAGCCGGCCAGGATGGCGATGCTGACCAATGTGGCCAGCCAATCGTAACCCGGCATATAATGCTGAATCGCGTAAGCGACGGAGGCTTCCTTTCCTGCAACGGCGAAATCTTGCCAGGGCGCTACACCCGTCAATACATAACTAAATAGTATATAAAGGATCGTGCAGAAGAAAAGTGAGCCGAGGATTCCAATGGGCATGTCGCGCTTGGGGTTCTTTGCCTCCTGCGCAGCAGTTGACACGGCGTCGAAACCGATAAAAGCAAAAAAGACAATGGCAGCTCCACCAAGTATCCCTCCAAACCCGTGCTGTCTGAAAGCTTCGTGACCGGGAGTTCCTTCTGGAATCATGAAAGGAACATGGTTGGAAGGATTGATAAATTTCCAGCCTACAAAAATGAAAATAAGCACGATGGCTACTTTCAAAAAGACAATGATGGCGTTGACAAAAGCAGACTCCTGGGTACCCTTAATCAGGAGCAGCGTGAGGATAACAAGGATTCCAACAGCAGGCAAGTTGATGATTCCCTGAATACCATCGACCGAGGTCTCCAATGGAGAATGACATAGCTGATAGGGTATGGCTCCGCCCAGAAGGTTATTGAGGTATTCACTCCATGCGATGGAAACAGTCGCTGATGCCAGGGCGTATTCCAGGATCAGCGCCCAGCCGATTACCCAGGCAAGAAACTCTCCCAGTGTGGCATAGGCATAGGTATAAGCGCTGCCGGCGATGGGGATCATCGAGGCAAATTCTGCATAGCAAAGACCGGCGAAGGCACAGCCAATCGCCGCCACAACGAATGAAATGGTTACCGCGGGACCCGCTGCCTCACTGGCTGCCCAGGCTGTGCGCACAAAGAGGCCTGCACCGATGATGGCGCCGACGCCCAATGCAACAAGGTTGGCAGCCCCAAGTGTACGCTTAAGTCCCTTGGTAGAATCGTCTGACTGGGCCATCAATTGAGCCAGCGGTTTCTTGATGAATAAACTCATTCGGTGTTCTGGTTAAATGTCGTGAAGCCTAAAAGTAGAAAATATATTGAATTAAGTAAGGGCGCCCAGCTTGTGTGTTAGTTCCGGACCTCGTTAAGCCAGTTGTTTTTGGCCAATTGAGTCATCACATTTTCACGGAAAGCATACACATCATAAGGCGCATTGAAGAGAACCACAATCAGGATTTGTTCTTCAGGAACGTTCATATAGTACGCAGCAAATCCGCCCTGGTGTCCCGTATGGGAAATCACCTTCCTGTTGTCAGGGGTACTGTCTATAAACCATGACCATCCTATAAATGGAGGCTGATCTCCTTTCCAGGATGAGAAGTTTCTAATCGTGAAGGAAGAATCAATGCTTGTTTTGTCAAGGAAAGTTGCACGCCGGAGCGCCAACTCATACCTGGCAAGTTCTTCCACTGAACTCCAAACGCCGCCATTGCCGGCCGCGCAAAAGGTCGGCTCTTCTCCAAAATCATCCTCCAGCCATTGACCGGCAATCTTCGTGTATCCGTGTGATACGCCAGACTGCGGATGAGGTCCGTCCGTGATGGTGCTGGTTTTCATTCCAGAAGGAACAAAAATGGTTTCCGAGATGAAGCGCTGCCAGGGCATCCCTGTGACTTGTTGAATAATCAGGGCCAGGGCATTGAAGGCGGGATTGGAATATTGGTACCGGGTGCCGGGTTCAAACTCCAGTGTATCAGTCTGAGTTACCGGATACCAATTCTGCTCATCATTGGCCGTAAGGAAAAAAACCGAGTCCTTGCTTACCTGCCTGTTGTCAGGGAGACCGGATGTATGGGTAAGGAGATGCTTGATCTTTACCTTTCTTGCAATCTCTTTGTTCTTGAAGTTGGGGAAGTACTTGAGCAAACTGTCTTCGACGGACAACTTGCCCTGTTGCTGCAGCATAAGAATACCATTGGAAACAAATGTTTTAGATATGGAGCCGAGGTTGAACAGGGTACGGGTAGTGATGGGCTCTTTGGTATTCATATCTGCCCATCCGATCGCATCCGTATAAATGACCGTAGTATCCTTCATCACCAGGACTGCTCCACCTGGACCGTCAGCTTGAACGATCGAGTTGAAGTAAGTCTTCATGGCTGATCGGAATGATTCACCGTTGTCAGGCTGCTGACACGAGACAAGTAAGATCACAAAGAATGACAGGGTCACTGCCTTCGATTGAAGTCGAATCATGAATTTATCCTGCATGCTATTTTTTCTTTTCCAGTTCAGGCAGAACAAATGCATCGAGAGGGCTCGGGAGTTTCATCATTTCTTCAATGTCGGTCACCGTCCTTGGAGCCAGTTTTGAGAGATGTTCGTGTCCGGTCTTTGTCAGCAAATAGTCGTCTTCAATCCGAACAGCAATACCCCACCACTTGGGATCGCAGGGACTGTTTTCCGGAATATAAATCCCGGGTTCAATCGTAATGGCCATGCCCTCAGTGAGCATCTGATATTCCCCGCGGTCATGAACGTCCAGGCCAATATGATGACAGCAACCATGTGGGTAGTACCTGTGATTTTGATTGACTTGAATGATGCCAAGGTCAACGAGGCCCTTGTCTATGGTTGCTTTGGTTGTGAGGAACAAATCGCGGAATGATGTACCGGGTTTGCAAATCTTCATAGCATCCTCCTGTGCTTTAAGGACGAGTTCGTAGATCAGTTTTTGTTCGGGTGAAAATTTTCCCTGGATGGGAATGGTTCGCGTGATGTCGGCGGTGTATCCGCGAAATTCAGCGCCAAGGTCCATCAGGATCAGATCCTTGGATTCAATGTTTGGCTTGTAGTTTTCTTCATAGTGAAGGATACATCCATTGTGACCAGATCCTACAATGGAAGGGTATCCGACGTCTTCAGCATGGTACTTCTTAAATACAAATTCATGAATACCCTGTACTTCAAGTTCACTCATTCCCGGTTTCATCGCTTTCATCACTTCCACCTGTGCCTGGCATGAGATCAGCACTGCCTTTTTGATCAAT
>JAEUUD010000148.1 GCA_016787625.1 Cyclobacteriaceae bacterium | reverse complement strand
CCTTTAATCTGGCAACATTGAAGTTGATGAGTAGTCCAAACCGATTGCTATTTAGCCTTAGGTAAGTCAGAATTTGTGCAAGGTGTACGTCGGAAAGTTTGTCGACAGATTTTATTTCAACAATGATCCTACCTCCAACCAGTAAATCAATTCGATAACCAACCTCCAACTTAACATCATTATAGATGAGGGGTCGTGGTTTCTGTTTCTCAACTTGAAGGCCCTTTTGAATCAATTCAAAGTACAGGCACTCCAAGTATGAAGACTCAAGCAATCCTGGTCCCAACGCCGTGTGAACCCTGTACGCACAGTCGAGAATACTCCGCGTTAAGTCCTCTTCCATCTTTTTTCACGAATATTATTAGATCAATACTTAAGCAAAAGCAAACTACTGTAATGAAATCCTGACTGACTTGAATTAACTATCTCAATTCCTTTGTGACCTCCGTGCAGTCCGTTGTGTCCTTTGTGGTTGTTTTCATATTCAAAACTTGCTCTTCACCATATATCCCCTATTTCCTCCTGACATACCTTTGTCAGTAGTACTTTGGATCATTGCTTCATGAATAAAAATCAGATGAATCATCAATCAAAAAAGGTAGCTGCAGTATTTGAAAAAACGCCGCCGGCCATCCGGAAGCGGCTTCTGGTGTTGCGAAAACTCATCTTTGACATCGCCTCAAAAACTCCGGGCGTAGGCTCCATCGAGGAAACCCTCAAGTGGGACTCACCCAGCTATCTTACCAGTGAAACACAAAGTGGAACAACCATCCGCATTAGCGCCCTGAGTCCAAAAGGGAAATACGGCATATTCGTGCACTGTCAAAGCAACGTAGTAAAACAGTTTAAGCAGCGCGTCGATACGACCTTTGAATATGACAGCACGCGTGGTCTTGTGTTGGATGTCAATGACGACATTCCTCCAGAGGTCAAGCACTTTATCTACCTGGCATTGACGTATCATCTCCGCAAAAAGAAGCGATCCGTGAAGCAGGTCTGGGTTCCCGAATGGGTGTGTTAGGAATGATCTTGATTCATTTCGAAACCCTCGCCAATCCTTCCTTTGCTCCCTTCAGGGATGGGTCGATCTTTAGGGCAGCCTCGAAATACTTTTTTGCTTCGGCTTTGTTTCCCTGCTTCTCCATGATTTGTGCAAGGCGCATGTTGGCACCGCCCAGCTTGGGTTCACCTTCCTTTGGCGTATAGGTGAGGTACTTCCTGAGACAGCCTTCACCCTTACTCAATTCCAGACCGGTCATGGCGGAGATCCTGCCGTACCAATAGCTGTGTATATAGTTGTCCGGAGATTTCCTCAACGACTCTTCAAGCAACGGCAACGTTTCCTTTGCCATCGCGTTGGTCTTTTCCTGTCCACCACCCATCATAGACGGCGCTACTGCATAGGCGCCGATCAGCGAATAGCGGGCACCAATATGTTTTGGATCCAGGTCAACGGCTTTCTCCCAGGCCTTCATGGCCTTCGGCCCCACCGACATCTGACGGAAGATACTGGCATCTGCTCCGATCGCAGCGTAAGCGTCACCCAGCCAGGCAAAGTAATCACCGGTTTGAGTATCTGCCTCCGTAGCCTCCAGAAAATAGTCTACTGCATCGTCAAATTCTTTTTTGTCAAAGGCAATCCGGCCCAGATAGAATTGTGCCACCGCGTAGTTGGCACTCCCTTCCTTGATGGATTCAAAAGCCGATGCCGCTTCCTCATATCGCTTCGATTGATAAAGCGATCTGCCCTTCTCTACAACTGATTGAGCAACGAGCATCGTGTTCAAAATGAGCAATAGAAAGCCGCAAAGAAGCGTATACCGTTTCTTCATAGTGAGAT
Organism: Cyclobacteriaceae bacterium; assembly: GCA_016787625.1. Classification (GTDB taxonomy): domain Bacteria; phylum Bacteroidota; class Bacteroidia; order Cytophagales; family Cyclobacteriaceae; genus ELB16-189. The sequence goes on along the minus strand of JAEUUD010000148.1, from coordinate 4,496 downwards.
GTGTTTGTGTATAAGTCGCCTGGTCCTAAAACCCTCCTATCAGATCCTGAATGAGGGTTTCTTGATATTATTCGTAATTGCAGTTAAAATGGTTACAGTAACACGAAAGATTTACAGGAAATTCTATTGCTAAATTTATTGTATGACGAACAGGAACAGCATCATCGGCATATTGATCATCATGATGGGCGCGCATCTTTCTTCTGCTCAGTTTAAAAATGACAATGTCAAGTTCAAGACAGTGTTTATGGAGGACTTGTGTGATGCGCTGGCTGCCAACCCCGGATATCTCCTGCTCGATGCCCGCAACAGGCGTGAACACGGAGACTCTTCGAAAAACGTCATGTACAACATGGGGCGGCTAAAGAACTCCCAGAACATCGATTACCAGGAACTTGGTAAACGATTGTCTGAAATCAAATCCGGAAAAAACGATCCGATCTTTGTCTATTGCGCCCACAGTGCGGCGAGCCGGTGGGCTTCGGCAACACTCGCCGACAATGGGTACACCAACGTCTTCAACATCAATGGCGGCATGAGTAGGTTCAATCTGCTCAAGGACAACAGCATCACGTGCGCTGAGGCCTTGTTCGAAACCGGAAACAAATTCAGACTTGTCTCACCGAGAGAACTCCTGGCAAGCCTCAAGAAGGACAAGGAGCTTGTTGTCGTCGACATACGGAAGGACTCCATTGTTCGTGGAATTTCTAATGAAGAGAAGTTCAACGCTTACGGTGTGATCCGGGGGGCGATCAATGTTCCCCTACCTCAACTCGGATTATCAATGAGCAAGATCCCGAAGAAGGGGCGCGTGGTTGTGGTGGACGATGCTGGTGTTGACAGCAGGACGGCAGCCAACATGTTGCTGGCCAATGGCTATCAGGATGTTGGAATACTTTTTTATGGAATGGCTGCCTGGGCAGAGGAAAAGTCTTCAGATATGCCAGAAAGAGAAAGGTACTGGAGTCATCCTGTACGCTACAGTTTCCTTACTTCGGATGACTTCGACAGTCTGGCAAGGAAAATCAGTTTAAAAATTATTGATGTCCGACCAGTAGCTGAGTTCACCAATCAATCGAAGGTGAATTCAAGAAACAAAGGCAACATCAAGGGAGCGCTGAATATTCCATATGCTGAACTTGGTTCCCGCATCACTGAAATCAATGCTTTCAAAGACCGTCCGGTCGTTGTCTATCACTTCAGTGGTGATGCCGATGCCTTCCGTGCGGCACGCCTGCTCACGGACGCTGGTTACACAAAAGTATACGTCCTTCTCGGCGGATTGAACAATCTCCGTTGGCGCGCTGCGAATGTCAAAGGAAAAGCGCGGCTAAGCACCTGGGTGGAAAATGTACCGGCAGAAAACTTGTAGGCTGATCCCTCCTACCAGATCTTGATCCTGTCTTCGGGCTTTTTGTAGAGCTTGTCGCCAGGCTGAACGTTGAACGCTTTGTACCATGCATCCATGTTCACGACCGGGCCGATGATGCGGTACTCTGCCGGCGAGTGAGGATCGGTGATGACCTGCTGCGCCCTGCTGTCGGGAAGCATATTGGCACGCCACACCTGAGCCCACGCGAGAAAGAAGCGCTGATCTCCCGTAAAGCCATCAATCTTCTTATCACTCTTGCCCTGTGGTGTCATCTTGAAAGCTTCGTAAGCGGCATTCAATCCACCAAGGTCTCCGATGTTCTCTCCCATGGTCAACTTGCCATTCACGTGCAATGTGTCAAGGACGGTATATCCGTCGAACTGCTCGCCAAGCCGCTTTGCCAATGCGTCAAACTTTGACCGGTCTTCGGGTGTCCACCAGTTGCGGAGCGCGCCATCCTTATCATACTGGCTACCGGAGTCATCAAAGCCGTGGGATATTTCATGACCGATTACGGCGCCGATGCCACCGTAGTTGAATGCATCGTCAGCATCGGGATGAAAGAAAGGATACTGTAAAATACCCGCAGGAAATGTGATTTCATTGTTCACCGCATTGTAGGATGCATTCACCGTTGGTGGTGTCATACCAAAGCGGGTTTTATCTACAGGCTTGCCATACCGGGCGATCATGTCAAGGTAGCCCCAGCGACTGGCGTTACGCAGGTTCTGGTAAAACGATGCACCTGTCAGCTCAAGTCCGTCATAGGTCTCCCACTTCACGCGATAACCAATCTTGGGTGTGAATGTCGCCAACTTGGCCAGCGCTTTCTCCTTGGTAGCGTCGCTCATCCAGGTAAGTCCCTTGATCCTGATCTCGAAGGCTTTCACCAGGTTTTTCACCATCTCATCCATACGCGCCTTGGCTGCCGGCTTGAAATGTTTCTCCACATAAAGCTGACCGAGCAGTTCACCAATGGTATTGTCTGTGAGGTTTGACATGCGTTGCCACCGGGGTGTAGGGACTTTCTGTCCGGAGCTTACCTGGTTGTACTTGAATGTCGCGTTGACAAAAGGGCTGCTCAGGAATGGCGCCGAGGTGCGCAGGACGTTCCACTGCAGATACGTCTGCCATTCGGAGATGGGTGTTGCGCGAAGCAAACTGTCCGCTTTGCTGAAAAATTTTGGTGAATTGACAAGAAGGCTGTCCGGAGGCTGCACTTCGAGTTTTTGCAACGTTGTCTTCCAATCGAAGGCTGGCATGTTCTTCACGAGGTCATTGACAGCATACTTGTTGTACGTTTTGTACGGGTCACGCATCTCCACACGGCTCATCTGTGCTGCCGCAAGCATTTTCTCCAGCGCGAAAACAGACTCCGCCCTGCTTTTCGCTGTTGCTTCTGTTTCACCGGCCAGCATGAAGAGGCTAACCATGTAGGTGTTGAAAGCTGCACGGATCTTTTTCGAACGATCGTCATTCTTGAGGTAGTAATCACGGTCCGCCATCGAGATGCCGCCCTGTGACACATTCATCATCATCACCTTTGGAAACTTGCGATCCTGCTGGACGCTGAAGCCAAAAAGAGGCGAGCCTGTTCCGTGCGACCGCTGGTAGGCCATCTCTGCCAGAACATCAGCGGTGGTCTTCACCGAAGCTGCGCGTATGTAGTCGGGACGCGCGGGTTCAAAGCCGGCTTTCTCCACGGCGAGGCTATCCATGCCTGCAGCGTAGAAATCTCCTACCCTTCGCCGGACTGATCCGGCAGCAGCCGTCTTGTCTGTGGAAACCTCATTGAGAATCTCACGAACAGCTTTGATGTTAAAATCCCTGACAATGGTAAAGGCACCCCATGACGTGTATTTGGGAGGCACAGGATTTTTCTGAATCCATGTTCCACCAGAATATTGTCTGAAGTCGTCGCCCGCTTTGGCGGTGACGTCCATATCAGCAGGATCGAGATACCTGACTCCTGATTTCTCCTTCTGCGCAAAAGACGCAAAGGATACAAGGACAATCATTGAAAGGGCAAGTGCACGCATGGAGTTTGGTTTATTTGCCCGAACCTAATAAGGAATCGTGATAAACCGGAAATGAATTATTTGAGTGGTGTCAGAGATAAAGACCGGAAGCCATGCTCATTTTCTTAACTTGCCGGCAAAGGCATTCAAAATGAAATACAACCATCTTGTACTCATTTCACTTGTTTTACTTTTCGGCTGCCAATCAAATGAGCCTGCTCCTATACAGGTAACTCCCGGAGTGGTATCCCCCGTGATCACCTCGATAAGCCCTACATCGGGACCCTTTGACACTGAAGTGACAATTTCGGGAACTGGTTTCGGCGAAACCATCGCTAACAATTTTGTTACCGTCAATGGAAAATCAGCTGAAGTCATTCTGGCGACATCCACCTCGGTTAAAATCAAAATACCCCTCCGCGCCGGTACGGGTCCGATCGTTCTTGAAACTTTGGTAGACTCGGCCGACGGGCCCGTATTTACCTACAGCTACACGGTGACTGTTACGACCCTTGCGGGTCAGGCTGGCCTGGCGGGCAACGTGATTGGCGATGCGACAGTATCAAAATTCAATCTCCCCTCAGAGATCAAGGTAGGTTCAGACGGAAACATCTATGTCTCCGACCGGCTTAATAATTGCATCAAGAAAGTCACGCCTGCCGGAATCACGTCCTTATACACTGGTCAGTCCGCGAGCCCTGGCGGCACCAATGGTGATATCAGTGTAGCCACATACACCGGCCCCAATGGTATTGGGTACGACAAAAATGGTAATACCTATCTCGCAGAAGTTTCGGGGTGCAGAATCAGGAAGATCACATCAGGGGGCATCGTGTCAACACTCGCGGGTACGGGAATACCCGGGTATGTGAACGGGAACTCATCCATCACACAGTTTGATACGCCACAAGACTGTGCCATCGACAACGACCTGAACATATACGTGCCGGAGTTTGGCAACAACACCATCCGCAAGCTGAGCCCATCGGGTGAATCGATCACGCTGGCAGGAGACGGTACACCAGGCTTCGCCGACGGCACCGGAAGTGCGGCCAGGTTTACTACGCCGACTGGCATAGTGATTGATCTTAACGGAGACTTTGTTG
>JAEUUD010000147.1 GCA_016787625.1 Cyclobacteriaceae bacterium | reverse complement strand
ATGGCGATGAGTAGAGTTCCCAGCGTAAGTTTAAGAATACTGACATTGACAAAGGTTGTCAGGTATGCGCCAGTAACAGCCAACAAGAGACTGGAGACTCCCATTGTCAGAACAAGCTGCCAGTTAATGGTCTTCCAGAACAAGTAGAGTTTCGCCGTATTGCTAAAAACATGGAGAAGGCCTGTCAGAGCGAGTACCGTCTGAAAGTCAAAGAGCCATTGGAACAACGGAACAAAGTAGACTGAAGAACCGAATCCACCGATGGTACCAAGGACCTCCGCCAGCAGGGTAAGAAGAAGAAAAAGAAGAAAATGCAACAAGTCGCGCGTTGCCATCTTGTTATTAACGAATGTTGGCTACCAAATTAGTCATTAGACAGCCCCATGGTGGTTTGAGAAGCATCAGTGGTAACCCTGACTTTTGTCATTCTGGGTCCAATAAGTCAAGTGCTTCTTTGAATGAAGAATCAAGCAAGATGAAAGAGACAGAGCGAAAATACGTGTTGATATTGTCACTTCCCCTCTTTGTTTTAATCTTGACTTCAAGCCTGGTTGGATTGATCTTTTCTAAGATATACGACCACTCAACACCCAATTGGCTTGTTCAAACGATCGGACAAGATGCGATCGATCTCTTCATTGTTCTTCCAGTGTTGATGACGAGTGCCCTCTATTCGTTTAAAAAAAACCGGATAGCATGGAGTGTTTGGGGAGGTACATTGGCATATCTCGCCTATACTTTCGTTATCTATTCCTTTGCTGTGACATTCAATTCACTTTTCTTGATTTATTGTATGGTCCTCGGATTGACATCGTATGCACTGGCTTTCTTCGCATACATTCAAATGCAGTCGATCGGCTCGGATAGAAGGAGTGACAAAGTGACGGGATGGTACTTCGTGGTGGTATCCATTTGTTTCGCCTTACTATGGCTGAGTGAAATTGTGCCTGCCACCATCTCTGGCACTTTACCGGCCTCTCTGATTAAAGCGGGTCTTTCTGTCAATCCTATTCATGTACTTGACCTTGCATTTTTTCTTCCGATGGTTTTCATCACCGGCATCGCTATACTCAGGAATCGAAGGTGGCCTCACCTTGTGACCCCATCTTTGCTGGTTTTCTTCATACTCATGGATATTACCATTGGAGTCCTTTCTCTGGCCATGCGCAAGAATGACGTCGGAGGATCAATTCAGGTGGCCATCGCCATGGGTGTGCTGGCCTTGATAAGCCTGGTTCTCTTTGTCCGCGAGAATAGGCCCCATCCCGGAAACAACCCGGCTTGAAAACATTTGTGGGTCAACAACCCGGACATTCATTCTCATGAAGCTTACACGACAAATAGTCAACGGTCTCCTTTTACTCAATGCTGTTGGCGCCCTTGCAGGTGGCCTGATGTTGATGATTGACCCAACGGGACAACTGATTCAAATGCCATTTCACTGGATTGAAAAGTCCTTTTTTGACGATTACTTTATTCCCGGGCTTATACTTTTTCTGTTCAATGGCGTATTGAGTTGTCTCACCATCTTTATGACGGTCGGTCACCGACAGCAATATGAAAGGTGGGTCCAGGCTCAGGGTATCGTTCTCATGTTATGGATCATTGTACAGGTGCTGCTGCTACAAATGATCTACTTCCTTCACCCAATCATGTTTGGCGTTGGTGCCTTGTTGTTCGTTTGTGGAACAATCCTGCATCGACGTATCGGTGAGAAAAATATTAAGGACAGACCCTGAAGTCTCTTTATGAATTCCCCTTCACCAAGTTCCTTGTTAGTAGGAGATAAGTGATAAAGAGTGCAACCATGGTAGCGTCAACAATCACTGCTGTTCCAACTCCAAAGTTCATATAGTCTTCTTTGGCCGTAACCACAAGGAAGATGAAGGCAATCTTGCTGCTGCCACCAAACACCAGGGCAAATCGCCTGACCGATTCCCTCATGGCGCCATAAATGAGCATTAGTCCAACGAGACCGATGAGGAAACCCCAGTTGCGGACGATGAGCATGGATAACTCATCAGGTAGCGTTTTGCCAAAGTTGGATTGGAGGGAAGACTGTGGCGAGATGAACGCGAGGAACATGGTACAGGTGAGAATGCCCGAAGTGAGCATCAACCACTTGAAATTGGAAACGAAGAATCGGCTCATCGTTTCAGTCCTCTTTCTTTTTCATCAGCAGGATGCCGACAGCGATGAGCCACACCAACCACAGTGTGCTACCCAGGAAACCGGCCATGTCCCAAACGGGAAAGTCGGGCATCACTGTGGCAAACAACTCAGCCTGTGCCAATAGATATATAATAGAGCTGCCATAGCCGAGGAGGGTGATCCATGTAGGGAGGAACTTGATCTTTCCAAATGAATAGGACATCATAACCGTCCAGGTGATGGTGAATAGCTGACCCAGGTGTTCACCGAGAATCACGCCACCATACTGGTGAATGGTTTTGAAGCCAACGATCGCCGCGGCCTTCGTGGTTTCATCGGCGGTGACAAACGTATCAGCCAAAACCGGAACAACAAATGTCCAGCGGAGCAAGCCAACCATCTGAACGATCAATCCGATGACACCGACCTGGGTGGCCACGCGTATCCATGGATCCCGGCCTTCAAGTTTGTGACCGAATAGAATATAGGCGGGGATGAGGGGGATGCCTGTGATAGCGAAGGCAAACCAGGTAAAGATGAGTTGCTTGCCGCCCTCATGGAATTTGGTGAGGATGACTCCGGTTTCCTGTCGCAGGATATCCGGGTATTCAAAGATGATGGTGAGCGCTGTGTAGGGAATCAACACAGCGATGGCTCCAATAACAAAAAGCCATCCGATCGTTTTATTGTTGGGTGTCATGGTCTTAGTCAAAGAAGAAGGAGTAGCTAAGTCCACCTGCGGGATTGACTTGTGTGCTTTTGCCGGAAGCTGACACTACGATCACGCCGATACGCAAGTTGAGGCCCTTCCAGATCATCCATCGAAAGCCACTTTCGATGCCAAGTGCGCTCAAGTCCTTGTAGTCATTGTCTAGGCCGCGCAGGTAAGAGGCGCCGGCATAAAAGGAAGATGGGTTCGGTTGCTTGCCGACAGGCAGAAACCAGTAGGTAAGACCAGCTTTCGCAAAATTGTTGGTGACCCCTGAAAATGCTGTGAGGTAGTAACCAGCGTGTACGGAGACGTGCTGGTACCTGAACTCGGCACCGATCGATGGTGCACGAAAGGCGTTGATGCTGAATTCTTTTTTCGAAAGTGTCGGTTGTGCCTGGGCGGATGTGACGACGAACAATGCAAGGAGAAAGAACAGTCGATTCATGGGTGGTGGGTGCTTGTTAAGAAGGTAAGCTACTTCATATTTCTGTCAGCCGCAATAGAATGTCTCCAGTTGCGAAATAGGAAGTATCCCCAGGTCAGCTCAATGATTTGCAAAGAAGCGTATGCAGTAGAAAGTGCTGCTCCAAAATAGGAGTCACCTGATTGTACGCTCACAAATACAAATAGAATGAGACCACTGGGTATTAGGCCGGCAAGCCGGAGCCACATCGGATAGAGGGTACACCAGAAAATGAAGATGAATGATGGAATCATGGGTATCGCCATCATGATACCCCTGTCGGCGTTGATCCCGCTGCGACTTAAGGCAGCCAGCGAAATGCCATGGGCAATACCCAGTAGGATGTACGCCGATGCTGCCACGTGTTGTCCCCGAAGGCCAACATAGCGTCCGGCCATCACCGAAGCTGAAATGGCAAAGGCATTGGCGATTTGATAGAACAACAGTTCCCGGCTCGTTTCATGATTGAAGACATAGCCGAAGAAGGTGAGAACGAAATTCAGGCTGTATCCAATAAGGACGATCAGGACAAGGCTCTTGATTTCAAAGTCATGTTTGGACATACGCCTGGATGAAGCCATCGTGTTTCCTTCAAGCAAGGTAGTAAAACAATTCTCCCATCGATGATCCGTTTTCGGTGGCTCGGCACCACGCGCCGGTTCCGGCTTCTCGGCGACAGTTGGCAGGGACCTGCAAAATTGGGACTTGTGACCTCGACTTCTAGCTCCTGACTTCTGACTCCTGACTCCTGACTTCTGACTTCTGACTCCTGACTCCTGACTTCTGACTCCTAACTTTCAATCTTCTTGCTTACCTTCATATCCCATGCGCCTCGTCATCCTTGCGATATGTATACCCTGGTGCGCTGCTGCACAAACGGATTCGCTCGTCAGGTGGAAGGATATTGATTTCCTCAGTTACTTTGAAAAGCAAGCGTTTACCAAGTGGTTCAAGCAGAATGACCGCTCAGCGTTGCTGGATCTGATGATGTCAACGGATGTCAATCCACAAGCTGTCATCAGAAATGCCAATGAACGCATCGACAAGATGGTGGCGAGGCTACAGCCGGAGATCACCCCAAAGCGGAAGCCGGAGAAATATGTCAAGACTGTCTACGATCAGGTTCACTCCAGTTTTTTATCGAAGTATGAACTGATCAACCGGTTCCCCGAAGTGTTCAAGACGGGAAACTACAATTGCGTTACTGCAACAGCGTTGTACGCGTTCATTTTCGAAGACCTTAAAATTCCGTACGCCATTCAGGAAAAGCCAACACATGTTTTCCTCGTGGCCTTTCCCAAGCAGAACAATATTCTCGTGGAGAGCACGGCACCCATCTTTGGCTACCTCACCTATGATGCGCGTTACAAACAGAATTTTGTTGACAATATGAAGAGCATGAAGCTGATCGGCGAATCGGAGGCGCAGACCCAGGATGTCGAGGAATTATTCAACAAATACTTCTTTCAGAGTGAAGACATCACGCTGCCGCAACTGGTTGGCATTCACTACATGAATGACGCACTCTATTATCAGGATGTGAAAGATTATGAGAAATCCCTTCAGCAGATTGAGAAGTCGCATTTCTTCTATCCTTCTCACCGTGTTTCGTACACCATGATGGGCATTGTGGTCCAGGCCCTTTCCCTTACACAGCCCAAGCCTGTGGAGCGCGCCACGCTGATCGGCCGGGCTGCCAAATTTTCCAAACTGGGCATCACCCCCAACATGATTAAAGGTGAGTTTGCCATGCTGACCGACGCCGTACTCACCCGCGACAACAATAAGCCGTTGTACCGGCAGTGCTACGAGATCATCGCTGCTCAAATTGACGATCCTCAATTGAAAAGCGACATTGGTTATTACTACAACTTTGAAATTGGCCGCCAGCTGTATAACCAGGGCTCCTACACACAGGCCAAGATGTATTTTGCCAAAGGCTTAGAGCATCAGCCCAACAACGCCGAACTGGGCAGCATTTTTATTTCAACGCTGGCCAATTCACTAAAGAACGAAACAAGGACGGGGGTTTTCCTGGACACGCTGGCCAGATATCAGGAGCGATTTCCCAACCTGAAGGAGAACAACAAATTTCTCACGCTCATGTCGGTGGGTTATCTGATGGCCTACGAAGAGGCGATGAAAGACGGAAAAGCCGCTGTGGGTGAATCGTATCAGGGGAAGTTTGAAGCGTTGAAAAAGGAGAATCCCGATATCGATGTCCCCCTGCAAGTTATTGGAGCGGCATACTCCGCCGCCGGGTCTTATTATTTTCGCAAGGGTCAAAAGACCAAGGCGAAAGCGATCATTGACCGAGGACTTGAATATGCACCGGGTGAATTTCAGCTGCGTCAGCGCCGGCAGATGCTCAACTAGTTTTCGATGGACAGGTTGAATTTCTTCTCCGTGAGGTAGGTGTTTCCAGATCGTGTCGTGACTTCTGCAACGAAGTTCAACTCTTCCATAACAAATTGACCAGGGTAGAGGGTTTGACGGTAGTATGCTGAAGCTGCTGTTTTCCCCGGCAAAGGCACTAGCCCGCTATGCATACATCCTGTGCTGGTCAGTTCGCCGAGATAAAACTTCGCTTTGCTGGCGCCGTAGGTGAGCGACAGTTCGATGGTGTAGGAACCGTCGGTCCCGATGCGGTCAACGGGACGCAGTTGAATGACAGGGTAGTCGGTGCGCTTTACTCCGGTGTTGTACTCAATCAACCCCTTGCAGGGGCTTCCATATTCATAGCGGACTTCGGATGCCAAACCTCCGGCGTCATATTTTTTCTGTGTGCCGTGGATCTGGTCGTCGTGGTAATCTGTTTCCTGAAACAAGGCCCCGGTCTCATAGTATTTTTTGGAAGTTCCTTCCCGTTTGTCTTCCACGTAGGGCAGCTCGAGATTGACTTTGCCATTGGTGTAGTACATTTTGGCCAGACCGTGTCGCTTGCCGTCTTTCATCGGCACCTCGCTCTTGAGCCGTTTTTCGCGGTCATAAGTTCGGGCAATGTTGTCCTTCACTTGTTGTT
>JAEUUD010000146.1 GCA_016787625.1 Cyclobacteriaceae bacterium | reverse complement strand
ACCGGACGCTTTGCCGACACTATCGGCTGATTATCTCCGCTATAAGCCATTCGACCCTGATTCCGTTCTTATCCCTAAATTTATACTGGAGTTTACATTCTTCTGGTTCAACCTATTCAGCATTATGCGCTGGTTTGACAACATACCGAAGATCTGGAAGAGGGCCTACCTGATGATATGCCTTTGGTATGCGTTCAACTTTGCCATCAGTACCTTCTTTGAGTGGAAACTCAAACGACCATTCAGTTATGTGCTGTGGAACGGGTTGTACCTGTGGGAAGCGCTTTGCATACTGATCATTATCATTTTCCTTTATTCACACTGGCTCTTCCGTTTTCGGCCCGTCGTACAGTTGGTGGGCCACTCCATAGGCATTGTTTCCTTCTTCATGATCATGGGAACGCTGTCTTATTTTTTCACCGACTACATGGATGGACTCATCTACTTCGACAATTGGAAAGAGTTCATGGTGGAATTGCTCAATTGGGAAGCGTTGAGGTTTTATGATCAGTATATCATTACCGTCGGCGTGTATTATGTCATTTCCTACTTCCAGGGACTTCAGCGGGAGGAAAAGGAAAAAACAGAATTGAATCTCAAAAACAAAGAGATGCAGATTTCATTGTTGAAATCTCAAATCAATCCGCACTTTCTCTTCAACACACTGAATTCCATTTCAACGCTGATGCATTCCAGTAAAGACCAGGCGAGGAAGGTGATCACCCAGCTTTCTGATATTTTCAGGTATGCGCTGGATTCCCATACTGGTAAGATGGTGAAACTGGCTCATGAAGTGGATTTTATTGAAAGCTATATCCGCATTCAACAGGTGCGCTTTGGTGAACGCCTCAAATTTCAAAAGCACGTTGATGAGACTTGCCTTGGCCTGAGCATACCACCAATGATCCTTCAGCCCCTGGTGGAGAATTCGGTCAAGTATGGCATAGGACCAAAAGAGGATGGGGGGACCATCAACCTGCTTGTGAGACGACAGCCTGGGGGCGTCTATTTTGAAGTCAATGACAATGGCCTTGGTGTGAAGGCGAAGAAGGTGATGGATGGAAGCATTGGCGGAGTAGGCATGAAGAATACAGACATGCGCCTAAAGACCTATTATGGTCCTGACGCCGGATTGTCCATCATGGCCACAGATGAAGGCTATATTGTAAGTTTTGTTATCCCGGTGCTGGAATCCCTTGAAAAGAGCACAGGAAATGTTCAACACGTAGAAAACCAAACTGTATGAAGACCACCTGCCTGATTGTTGATGATGAAAAACTGGCCAGAGAACTCCTCAGGGAATACCTTGAAGGCTTTCCTCAGATTGAGATTATTGGGGAATGTGCCAAAGGGAATGAAGCGGTAGAGCAAATCAACAAGCAGAAACCTGACCTGCTCTTTCTCGATGTGCAGATGCCGGGCATGAATGGATTTGATGTGCTCGAAGAAATTGACCACGAACCCTATGTGATCTTCACGACGGCCTATGACCAGTATGCCATCAAGGCTTTTGAAAAAAATGCTGTCGATTATCTCCTTAAACCCCTTGACGAGGAACGCTTCAGGTCTGCAGTTAATCGTGCAATGAAGAGGAAGACCAGTGAAAACGGAAGCATGGAGGAACTCCTGCGCAGTATGAAGTCGACAGGAAAGAACTTCGAGACACACATCTTTGTGCAGAAATCAGAAAAACTCTTCAACCTGCCGGTGGAAGAAATTGTTTACCTGGAAGCGTCAGGCGATTACACCATCATCACCACGAAGAACGATCAGTTTGTCAGCTCGTCAGGAATCGGCAAGCTGGAAGAAATTATGGATCCAGACACATTCATCAGGGTTCACCGTTCGACCATCATCAACGTCAACTACCTGAAGGAAATAGAACGCCACTTCAACGGAGGTATGGTTGTAAAAATGCAGAGCGGAAAAAGCTTTCCTGTGAGCAGGACCTATGCCAAGTTGATCCGAAAGAAAGTCGTGTAAGACTTATTTGTTTACTTTTTCAGGATCAAACTTGAGTTTAACGCGCACTTCGCTTTCAACGGGTGTATCGTCTTCCAGCGATGGTGTCCATGCCGGACCCTCCTTGACAAGCCGAACGACTTCATCTTCGCATCCATAACCAAGACCGCGCACCACAGTAAAATCCGTCAGGCTTCCGCTGGTGGTTACAGTAAATTTGATCGTTACCTTACCCTTGACTTTCTTTTCAAGCGCTGCAGGAGGGTAGTGAAGATTATTTTCGAGGTACTTGTTGTATGCCTTGATTCCGCCAATGGGTGCGGCCAGACGAATGACGGGCTTATCCAAGTCATCGCGATCTTCCGGACGATGGGCCTGACCCGTTACGACGACTTCGCTAAGCTGCGCAGCATCACCTTTCATCTTGACATTAAGGGTCGGTTGATTGCCCGGATCAACTTCTTTTGTTTCCATGCCAATAAATGAATAGGCCAGCTTCACCTGATCGGGCGGGAGTTCAAGGGAATAATTGCCTTGCATATCAGTGACTGTTCCCCTGGTGGTGCCCTTCACAATGATGTTCACGCCCGGAAGCGGCGTGCCGTCTTCTTCGGAGGAGACGTTGCCCGCAACCATCCTCCTGGAAACGATGGCTTTTGAAGCAATAGCACGCTCTGCGACAGCTTCCTTCTTCGCGCCTGCGCCAGTGGCAGGTGCTTGAGTGACATCATTCACATCGGTGGCTTTTTGCTGCTCGTCCAATGTCCTGGCTACCGTTGGTTCGGCAACCTCTGCCTCCGTCTTTAGCGGTTCAGTGACAACCTTATCAGTCGCCGGTTTGCTCTCGTCGGATTTTAATTCACCCGTTGTAGCAGGGCCAGCGGGTTGTGCTGCGGGGACTTTTGATTCGCCGGGTTTTGACTCGCTAGCCTTGGTGTCTGTTGACAGCGCGAGCATTGTGCCTGTCGTTGAATCTGCTTTGGCCGCTGCCAACACAGAGTCAGGACCCGCCTGGGACTTTTCCTCTTGTAAGGCCAGGGGTGCAGGGTCAGGTGAATTGACGAAGTAAATGACTGAGCCAATCCCAAGTATCAACACAATGCCTGCGGCAATCCGTATCGGTGTAAACAATGAATGCTTTGTGCCCTGCAGCTTTGCGGATAACTCAGCGACATCTTGAGCATACTCCTCAGGTCTGATTGTCTCAGTGCCCTCCAGGGCATCGGCCAGGAACGGGTCGCTCAAGGCCCGCTTTTCGAGGGCATGACGTTCGGCGCTGGTCATACGACCTTCGCGGTAACGCTGAATATCGTTGCTGTCGTCAGTCATTTCGTTCCATGCAGATTTTCAGGTTGCGCTTCCCATTTTGAATATAACTCTTCACGTGGTTCAGGTCAAAACCTGTCGCCTGCGCAATGTCTTTATAACATTGCTCCTCCAGGTAAAAGAGCCTGACACATTGCTGTTGCTCCTGATTAAGCCCTTCAATACACTTTTCCAGTTTTGTCATGTCGTCTCCCAGGTCGCTATCCTCTGCGGGATGCTCCGACTGACCATTTTCCATAACGGTGAGGCTGATTTCTAGTTGGCCTGCTGACTTCTTCGCACGAAGCTGCATCAAACAGTGATTTCGGGCAAAAACGTACAGCCAACCTCTGAATTGACTCACTTCATGATGAAGAAGGCTATTGATGAGCTTTTCATGGATTTGCATGACAGCGTCCCTGGATTCCTCCCTGTCACGCAGGTACTTGAGACAAACACCATACACCATGCCTGTGTACCTCATAAAGAGGGCACTCACCCACTCAAGGTTATGGTCGGTCCGATAAAGCCGTATAAGTTCTTCGTCGGTCTTTCCGTTGTCTTTCTTATGCAGGAACACTTTTCAAGTTAATTTTTTTGTGGGTTTTATGGAAAACGGCGGCGGCCTGCATCCTTCCGGAAAAGCCTATGAAAACAAAAATGCTGATTGCGATGATCATGATGGTTTTCATGTCATCGTTTCGTGCACCAACAAGGACCATCAGCGGCAGGGTAACCGCTGCTGAAGATGGAAATGGTGCGCCAGGTGTAAACGTGGTGGAGAAGGGTACCCGCAACGGGACCGTGACCAATGCGGAAGGAAACTACAAGCTCACCGTTTCCGGGAATGAATCGGTGCTTGTGTTCTCGTTTATTGGATTCGCAACCACCGAAGTAATTGTTGGCCAACGAGCGGTGGTGGATGTTTCCATGACGTTGGATGTAAAACAACTCACGGAAGTTGTCGTTACCGGCCAGGGAGCAACACTGAAAGGCAAGATCTTTGGAATTTCCTCAAAGGCATCCAAGCGGGCTGCAAAAGACCGCATGGCCATGAACGAGTCTGTCGGGTATGCGCCCCAACCTGAATGGAATACTGAAGAATACAGCACCATCCACGAGAACATTTTTCATGGTGTCGCCCAAAATCCACTTTCCACTTTTTCTATTGATGTCGATGCTGCTTCATACAGCAACATGAGAAGATTTATTCAGCATGGACAAAGGCCTCCAAAGGATGCTGTGAGGATTGAAGAAATGGTGAATTACTTTGACTACAACTACCCGGATCCTGCAGGCGAAGATCCATTCTCCATCTACACCGAGATGGGCATTGCCCCATGGAACGCCAAGCACAGACTGGTGCATATCGGGCTCCAGGGAAAGAGAGTGCCTACAGACAACCTGCCACCATCCAACCTTGTGTTCCTCATTGATGTGTCCGGCTCCATGGCTGACGAGAACAAACTGCCGCTGCTCAAAGCATCATTAAGACTATTGGTGGACCAGCTTAGACCGGTCGACCGATTGTCGATGGTTGTTTACGCTGGTGCTGCTGGATTGGTGCTGCCATCCACCAGTGGCGAGAAGAAGCGCGAGATACTTGCCGCACTCGATGAGCTTGAAGCCGGAGGGTCTACAGCGGGCGGCGCTGGTATTCAACTGGCGTATTCAATTGCGAAACAGAATTTTCAAACCAATGGCAATAATCGAGTGATCCTTGCTACGGATGGAGATTTCAACGTTGGCGAATCAAGCGACGCTTCGATGGAACGGCTTATTGAGAAGAAACGGGAGGATGGCATCTTTCTTACCGTACTTGGATTCGGAACCGGCAACTATAAGGATTCGAAAATGGAAACGCTGGCCGACAAGGGCAATGGTAACTATGCCTATATCGACAATATCCTTGAGGCACAGAAAGTGCTGGTCAACGAGTTTGGCGGCACATTGTTCACGATTGCCAAAGATGTTAAGCTCCAAGTAGAGTTCAACCCGACATACGTAAAGGCATGGCGACTGGTTGGATACGAAAATCGTGTCCTCAAGAATGAAGACTTCAACAATGACAAGAAGGATGCTGGTGATTTGGGATCCGGACACTCAGTGACAGCATTGTATGAGATTATTCCGCAGGGCGTAGAGAGTGAATTCTACAAAATCGATGAGCTCAAGTATCAAAAACAAACAACCCTGAAGTCTGCCGGACAATCGGACGAGTGGCTCACCGTGAAATTCCGGTACAAGGCCCCCATGGGTATCACCAGTAAGTTGATCGTTCATCCTTTAAAGGATGACGATCGAAGAAGCGGTGCTTCAGAGAATTTCACGTGGTCTGCAGCTGTCGCAGGGTTTGGGATGTTGCTCCGTGAATCGGAGTACGTAAATGCCTATCGGTATGAAGATGTCCTGCTGGCCGCCGAGCAGTCACGGGGAAGCGACAAGGATGGTTACAGGTCTGAGTTTGTTGGATTGGTCAAGTCGGTAAAGCTGTTGAGTCGTTGAAGTGTTGGTGATGAGGGTGATGGCGCCTCGCCCAAAGGGCGGGGCGCTTGTCTTTGTTTGAAATAAAATCGATTCTTTCTCGTTAATTTTGGGGATGGTCAAGATCAGCGGGGTCATTATTACCTACAACGAGGAAAAGAACATTGCGCGATGCATTGATTCACTTCGGCCCATTGCTGACGAAATTGTTGTCGTTGACTCATTTTCCAAAGATCACACCAAGGAGATTTGCCTTTCGAAAGGTGTTCGTTTTGTTGAACACCCCTTCCGCAGTCACATTGATCAGAAAAACTATGCGGTGACGCAGGCAGTGTTCCCCTACATCCTGTCTCTCGATGCTGATGAATACCTTTCTGATGAACTCACGCAATCCATTCTGGAGGTAAAGGAGACGTGGCCAGCTGAGGCTTTTCAGATGAACCGGTTATCGAGCTACGGTAACAAGTGGATCAAACACGGTTCGTGGTATCCTGATCGCAAGATCCGATTGTGGAACAGGAATGTTGGAGTCTGGGGTGGTGAAAATCCCCACGATAAAGTTGTGCTCACACGTGGCACCCGGCTCATTCACCTGAGTGGCGACATCTTACACCGGGCA
>JAEUUD010000145.1 GCA_016787625.1 Cyclobacteriaceae bacterium | reverse complement strand
GCCGGCATCCGATGAGCCCATGGAATCGCAGGATCAAAAGCTGTTGCGTAAGGCCATCGCCGTTGTTGAACAGCACCTCGCTGATCCATCCTTTGGCGTTGAAAAGATGGCCGATGAAATGACCATGAGCCGTACGGGCCTGCACAGAAAGCTTAAGTCGATCACAGGTTTTGCGCCCAGCGACATGATCCGTTCCATCCGACTGAGAATGGCTGCCAGGATGATCCTGGGGAAGGCAGATTCAGCCTCCCAGATTGCCCTTCAGGTTGGTTTTGACGACTATTCACACTTCTCAAAAGCCTTCAAAAAGCAGTTTGGCGTGTCCCCAACACAGTACGGGGAGCCGGTCGTCGAGCAGGTTGCCGCTGGCGACAGCGCATCGGCCTGAGGTTTCAACGTTTCCAGATCCCTTCACTTTTTGATGCCCGTTTACTGACGGGCATGTCTTTCTGTTCCAAAGTCATGTCACTACGTACTTACCCTGCTTTCGGCGGCATTCCATGCTGATGATTGGAACGTAGGTACATGTTATTGGCAAAACCTGCCATACTCCAGGGGTGACCGTCCCGGTACTTTTGCCGTTCCAAAACGGAAACAACAATTATATGAAACTGAGACCATCCCTCGTCAAGAAAATCATGGCAGTCATCCTCGGCATCAGCATCGCGGCACTCATCACGATGAATGTCATCGAAGGCGGCCTGACGATTGCCGCATTGAAGTAATGAGTAAGCCATTAAACCATTAAACACACCATCATCCAATCATATGCAAACAGAACTCGCACAACCAACAAAGATCAACGCCAACAAAGCACTGTGGGAAAAAGGTGACTTCACCCGCATCGCTGAAACCATGCGCGAAAGCGGCGAAGCCCTTGTCGCACAACTCGGCATCACCAAAGGCATGAAGGTCCTCGACCTTGGATGCGGCGATGGCACGACAGCCATCCCGGCGGCAAGGCTCGGCGCCAAAGTCCTCGGCGTTGATATCGCCAGAAACCTGGTGGAAGCCGGCTGCAAACGCGCCCTTCGTGAAGAACTGAAAAACATCTCCTTTGAAGAAGGCGACGCCAGCGATATGAAGTACGTACGCGACCAGGGCTTTGACCTTGTTGTCACCATTTTCGGCGCCATGTTTGCCCCACGTCCCCTGGATGTTGCCAAAGAACTTGTCCGCGTGACACGTCCCGGCGGACGCATCGTCATGGGCAACTGGATTCCCGGCGACCCTTCGCTGGTGGCTCAGATCCTGCGCATCAGTTCGATGTACACACCACCGCCACCGGATGGATTTGTCAGTCCGATGCTGTGGGGCAATGAAGATGAAGTGACGGGCCGCTTTGCACAGGCCGGCATCAGCAGGGACAACATCTCTTTTATGCGCGATAAGTTCACCTTCAACTACGACGGAGCACCCGCTGAATTGGTTGATATATTCCGCCAGTACTACGGACCCACAATGAATGCCTTTGAGGCTGCAGAGAAGAATGGAAGGGCAGCGGATCTCCAGAAAGAACTGGAAGCCTTGTTCAAGAGCCACAACCAGAGCGGCAGTTCAAGGAAGACTTCGATCACGGCGACCTTTCTGCGCGTGACAGTTACACTCTGAGGGTTCAGTTCTTCTTCACCACCGGCTTCTGTTTACTGAACTGATCATCCAGTTTTGATTTCTTCTCCAGGTCCAGGATGGCCTGTTCCTGAAGGGGTGTCCGGCTGAGGATGGTATAGTTCTTCCAGAACTCCGGGTTGTAGGTTTTGAGCTGCGTCTCGAGGCTGTAGCGCTCCATCTTGTCCGCTGGCTTTCCCGTCACTGGTTCCACCCGGTTGACCATCAGTTCGCGGTCAAGGATCTTGTAGGTCTCTGACTTGTTTGTTCGCTGATTGTACGTATCCATCTCCAGCACCATGCGCAGGTAGCCGGGATAGTATTTTCCTCCATGTGGTTTATAAACATTGACCACATGGAGGCGGCGATAGCGGCTTACCCTTCCTTGCTCCGGTTTGCTCATCACCTGGCTGCTGTCGGCGCCGTAATATCCCAGGCCTTCAAAGCGAAGGATGGCCAGGTCATTGACATTGATCCAATAGGTTTCTTTCCATTCAGGGAGTTCGCCCAGCGTGACAACAAACACGGGATCCTTGTCGATGAAAGTGGTGTCGGCAATGACGTAGGCTTCTTTTTTGCTGTACCGTTTGAAAAATCCCATAAAGGGATCTGCGATGTAGTCATTGAGGAGCAGGGTGCGCAAAAAATTCTCGCTGGTCTCGTAGTCGAATTCTCTGGAGTAGGCATTCATTCTCACCTCTTTCAGGGATGCTTCATAGCGCTCCTTATAACTCTCTTTGAATAAAGACATTGCCGCTTCCAGCAGGTAGCCATACTGCTTATCGGCCTGTCGTGTCTCACGGTAGAACGACTCCATGGCAACTGGCGTGGTGTTGTAATTGTCACCATAGCGGCTGATCACCTCCTGCAGGAGAGAATGCACCGTGTAGGGTTTCGAACTGACAACGACACGCATCAACTCCTGTGCAACAGGCGTCAGCAAAATGACCATGTTCTGCCGGTCAGGAATGTTGGCAATCACCATCCGGTACGATTCATACCCGATGAAGGACACCATCAATGTGTCTTTCAGGGATGTCTCAGGAGAATTAACTTCAAACCCGCCCTGACTGTTGGAGACAGCGCCTATCGCCTTTCGGCTGATAGCGATGTTGGCATATTCCAACGGTTGGCGGGTGACCGCATCAAGGACTTTACCGGATACGGTAGGGTGGTTTTGAGCGTGGGAAGGAAGAAATGAAAGAAAACAAAGCCAAAGACATACAAGGTTTGATAAACGAAAAGACATAGGCTAAAGATAGTGAATAGAAGTCCTTCGTTTGGGCTGAACCTTCTGGCCGATCACCCTGTTACAGGACAAACCCAACTCACAATGACATCACTCGACATCGCCCTCCTTCAGTGGACCACGTACAACAAGCGCATGCAGAAGGTATTCGACAACCTGGATGCAGGAAAGTTCAAGACACCCATTTTCCCTGGTGGCAACTCACCCTCGTGGATCATGGGTCACCTGGTCGATACCGATGACCGGCTTCTCGAGGTGTTGGGAATCAGCAAGCGCCTTTATCCTGACCTCAGCACCATCTACCACGGTGACCTTGCCACCAATCAGCAGGGAAATCTGGATTCCGTAGAGCTTCAGAAACGCTGGCAAGCCATCCTAGCCAAATTTGACACGGCGCTCAAAGGCTGGTCCGAGGCTGACTGGCTGGGACCACACACCGCCGTATCGGCAGAAGATTTCAAGAAGGAACCGCACCGCAACAAGCTCAACGTGATCATGAGCCGTGTCAGCCATAAGGCTTCGCACCTCGGCCAGATCGCGATGATGAAGTAAGTTCCGATTTGTACAAGGCAGATCGCTGCCTGCGCCCTACATTCGTCTGTGGATTATAAAGAATACAAGCCATCGCCAGCGCTGGAGCCTTATGTGAAGTGTTACTACACGCTGGTCACGGAAGACGGCGCAATCCTGGAAGACAACGCCTATGCAACAGGATGCATGGAGGTGATGTTCAGCCTTCACGGTGCAGCCTGGCAAACCAAAGTGAATGGCACCGCCGCCGATACTCCGGCTGTCGGACTGTGGGGACAAGTGGTAAAGCCGCTCGCCTTCAGGGTGTCGGGGAGGAGTGAGGTATTCGGGATACGTTTTCTTCCCTCGTCAGCGGCCTTCCTGCTGAAAGAAGACATCAGCAGGTTTAACGATAGCGTTGTTGACCTTACCAGCGTACTGGGTCACTCCGTGAGGGATCTTCACAGCAAACTTCAGGAGGCAGATTCAGTTTCCAGTCAAGTCGCGCTGGCCGATACTTTTCTCACCAGCAAACTTGTGGGTCAACCAAAAGTCGCCGGCACCATTGACCTGGTAGGACTTGTCATGAAGGAACTGGCTCACAAGGATTTCTTCGACAACATCGACAACGTAGCATCCCGATATGGGATCACCTCCCGGTATCTGCAGAAGATTTTTGTTCAGCACACCGGGCTTACGCCCAAGCTTTATTCCAGGATCAACCGCTTTCAAAACAGCCTGGTGTTGATGGGCGAGGGGAGTCAGTCGCTCACGGCCGTCGCATATGCGTGCGGTTATTTTGATCAATCACACTTTATCAGGGAGTTCAAAGCATTCACTGGCGGTCCGCCATCGGGTTTTGACACCGATCATTCTACTGCCATTCAGGCATCGCCCAACAAATAAGATCCGTTCCGATCTGTCCAATTGATTGGTTTGACGTTCGCGCATTTTTGTTCCATAGCACGGCAGCAAATGAGTTGCCGGGCAGAAACAAAAACAAACCATACAATTATGAATCGACCAACAAAAGCACTGGATGTTCACCAAAGGCTGGCGGAAGCCTACAACAGCCGCGATCTCAACACGGTATTGGGCATCTACGACTCCAGCGGAGTGATTGTCGCGCAACCCAACAGTCCTGTCAGCGGCAAGGAGAAATTTGAAGAAGCGGTCAGGGCGATCCTGGCAATCCCGGGGAAGATGGAGATCAAGACCGTGTACTGCCTGGAAGCCGGCGACATGGCTGTGGGGCGCTCGGAGTGGAGCATCGTTGACCACGGCAAGACGCGCGTTGCTGCCAAAGGTATTGAAGTGATGAAGCGTCAGGCGGATGGAACGTGGAAGGTGGTGATTGACCACGCGTTCGGAGCAGAACTCAATTAGAACTAAGAAATAAGAATGAAGAGTTAAAAATGAGAAACTAGAAATGAGAAATTTAATGGAAAGGATAGCAATGAAAAAGATTACAGCCAACTCAGTGTTGTTGATTGCCATGTTGACATCAGCGGTTGCCTGTGGGCAGACGGGCCAAAAGGATCGGTTGGCGGAAGTGAAGAAGGCGATTGCGGAGAGCAACGCCATTTACTTTCAGTCGTTTGTGAAAAATGATGCTGGCATCTTTGCTGACCGGTACGCCGACGATGCGTGCATCATGGCGCCGTTTGCTGCGCCCATGTGCGGTAGAGAAAACGCGATCAAGTTCTTCCGTGACGCCTACGAGAATTTTGGTCTGCGCAACGGCAAGTTCATCACGACAGCCGTTTATGGTGACGCGGCGGAGTTTGTCACCGAGGAGGGCACCTGGCAGTCATTCAATGCCAAAGGCGAGCTCTTCGACGACGGCAAGTTCCTTGTGCTGTGGAAAAAGACCGCCAAGGGTTGGAAGATGTACAGGGATTCGTTTAGTAGTAATCGGGCGAACTAGGATTCAAAACATCAAGAAGACAATGGGCCCGTGTTGACAGCACGGGCTCTGTCTTTCCGGCACTTTCATACCCCACCAAATCGGGAGCTACCTGGCAGCAACGTTTACCCGTTAGTTCTTCCGTTTGATCGCTTCAAAGATAATTGCGTTTTTGAAGTGTGCTTTGAAATTCTACTTTTGAGTCGTGCAAAGCCATTATTTCCGCTTCGGTTTCATCCTCATTTTCCTCCTATGTGTCCGTGTTGCTTATGGACAGCCCGCTGGAGAATTGCTGATTTACAACATTAAGGTAATCGATGTAGAGACAGGCGCCATCCAAGACGATGCCGCTGTACGGATTAAAGCGCTATTGATTGAGGAAGTAGGGGAGTCTAGCGCACTGTTAAAGAAGGCAGCAAAAAACGATCAAGTCATCGATGGGCGCGGGAAGTACCTGATTCCAGGGTTGTGGGACATGCACGTTCACCTGGAAGGAGCGGACCTGGTTGAAGACAATAAGGCGTTGCTTCCCATTTTTCTTGCTTACGGAATCACCACTGTTCGTGATTGTGCCAGCGACCTGGGCGAACAGGTATTGACATGGCGCCAGGAGATAGCGAGCGGGAAGACGGAGGGTCCAACCATTTACACAGCAGGTCGCAAGCTCGAAGGGAAGAACTCCATTTGGAAAGGTGACCTGGAGATCGAGAATGAAACAGAGTTGAAGCAGATGCTCGACTTGCTGGATACTTACAAGGTTGACTTCGTAAAGATCACAGAGAATACGTTGGCCGGTGACTTGTTTAAGAAGAGCGTGCAGGCTGCCCACCAGCGTGGTTATCGCGTTTCGGGACACGTACCGATCGATGCTACGATCATGGACCTGGTGGACGCTGGTTACACGAGCGTAGAGCATGCGAGTTACTTGCTAAGACTGGGAAGTGATGAGACGTCCATTGTGCGAGACCTGAACTCAGGAAGACTGACACGATCAGAAGCAGAGGCAAGGTATGCCAACCAATTTAACCAGGAACGCGCGTTCAAGGGATACCAGGCGCTTGCGGCTAAGCGGGTTTTTGTATGTCCTACATTGATTGGTGGAAGGCAATTGACCTTCCTCACGGAAACAGATCACTCAAAGGATGAAATGCTCAACTACCTG
>JAEUUD010000144.1 GCA_016787625.1 Cyclobacteriaceae bacterium | reverse complement strand
AAAGTTGGTCACACCGAGATTGAATCGCTCTGTCTCCAGCTGGAAGGCCACTTCGGCGAACTTCAGCTGGTCTACGGTGATCATATATTGTTTCTTGGCTCCTTCATAGTTGCGCACGGTCCTGATCACTTCGTTCTGAATCTGGTATTCAACATTCTTTCTGTTCAGCTGTGCATTCTCGTACTGAATCTTCTGGTTGTAGGTGTTGGTTCTGTTCTGAAACCCATTCAGGATGGGAACGGTCAACTGAACACCAAACTGCTTGAACAGGTTGTTCTGCCTGAATTGTTCTTCAAAAGGTCTTGGTGCAGAGGGATTGGCAATCATGTTTCCTGATCCGTCGTCAACAGAGTCAGGCACATTGTGCTGAAAGTTGTAGGCAGAGCCATAGCTGGCAAATGCAATGAGTGAAGGCATCATAGCGCCCCGTGCGGCATGCATGCCGAAGCGCTGGGCAGACTCCTGTTTAACCGCACGCAGATAGTCGCCGCGGTAGATCTTGGCCTTCTCTGCCAATTCCTGGCTGTTCAGGGCTTCGTTGCCAATGGCATTTACATCCCAGTTGGGACGCTCAACTGTAAATTGCTCAAAGGGATCGATCAGCAGTGTTTGCGTCAGGATCGCCTTGTCGTTGTTCATCTGTATTTCTGCCTGTACATATCTCAGCTCTGCGGCTTTTGTCTGTGCATCCTGGTTGTATTCATCAACCGGGGACCTTGCACCGAGCGCGGCCTGCTCCTTGATCTGCTCAAGCTGCTTCGACAAGGCATCAAAATTTTCTTTGGCGATCCTCGTCAGCTCTACGTCGAGCATCACTGTCAGATATTGTGTTGCTACTGTGTTGATGACGTCTTGTGTAACGCGGTTCACATTGTAAGCCTGCGCGTCGAGCAACTGTACATTCTGTTTAGCGTTGCTGATGGCCCTGAATCCGCTGAAGAGGTTGATGTTTCCGTTGATGGATCCTGAAATGTTGTCAAAGGTACCGTTGACAACAGAACCTGTTTGCGGGTTAAACGAATTACCGTCCCTTCGGCTGGCTGAACCGTTCAATGAAAGATTCGGTCCCAGCGCAACGTACCCAGCCGTTCTTTGCATCTGGCTAAGGTCAAGGTTGTTTTTCTGTTGATTAAGGATGATACTGTTCTTCATCGCAATGCGCACAGCATCTTCAAAAGTCAAAACTTTAAGAGCTTCCTGTGCCTGCACGCTGATACTCACCAACCCGGTGAGCAACAGACTTGCCATCATCATTCTTCGCGTCATTCCTGCCATTGCTATCTTACTTTTTCGTCTTTTACTACGGCACCATCGGCGATTCTCACGATTCGCTTTCCGCGTAGCGCGTTCTCTTCCGAGTGTGTCACTTGTATAATGGTTATTCCTTCGTCGTTCAGTTTCTCAAAAATGTCCATAATCTGCTTTCCCTGTTCCGAATGCAAATTCCCGGTAGGCTCATCTGCCAGCAATAATTTTGGCTGACCCACGATGGCGCGTGCAATACCCACCAGCTGCTGCTGACCGCCGCTCAGTTGCTCAGGGAACAAATCCTTCTTGGCAACCATACTAAACCGGTCGAGTAATTCTGCCACCATGCTCTTTCTCTGGCTGCCGCCAACTCCCTTGTACAGCAAGGGTGTCTCAATGTTCTCATATACCGTCAACTCATCGATGAGGTGATAAGCCTGGAAGATGAAGCCGATATAATTCTTGTGCATATCACTCTTCTGCTTCTCCTTCATCTTATGCACCGGCTCATCAAAGAAGTAGTACTCCCCGGCCGAAGGCTCATCCAGCATGCCGATGATATTCATCAGCGTTGATTTACCCGAACCGCTCGGACCCATAATGGTCACAAACTCACCCTGCTCCACCGTCAGGTCAATTCCTTTAAGGATAAATGTCCGTTGAAAGCGTGAATCGATGTATTTATCGATGTCCTGAAGTTTGATCATTGGGTTATGCTAAGGTGGTTTCCTGCCAATAATAATGCCATGGGCATTCCTCGTGATTAGACGGTAGATTTCAGGAATGGTTGCAAAAAATACGTCCGGCAATGAAAAAAGGTGTCCGGAAGCGGGCATGGAGGGTGCTGGGTAAGCGGCAAGGCTTTGAGCTATCCTACCCTTTGCGCTCCCTTGCGTCTTAGTGCCTTTGCGGTGAATACCAAATTTCTCATGGCCTCAACGGTAAGTACAGCAACCACCGCAAAGACGCGGAGACGCAAAGTTCGCAAAGAGTTAAGGCAGGGAGCTCCCTCAAAACACAATCGGTCTCAATATCACATCCACCCTTCTGTTCTTCATCATCCCTTCAAACGAGTCATTGGTATAAACAGGGTTATCAAGGCCCCAGTCCTTAATGTGAATCATCGTTTCAGGAATGTCCTTCATGACCAGCAGTTGAAAAACAGTTTCACTACGCATGCGCGAAAGCCATTCATTGTATCGCTTCCCACCGATCGGGTCGGTGTGACTTATTAACTGAATCTCGTATTTATCAAGCAGGTTGGGGATGGAGTCAAGCCAAAAAGAAAGCTCACCTGCCTGGTACTCGTCGATGAAATAGCTGCCACCATCAAAATAGATACTCTTCCGGATCTCGTCCTGCTGGGCAAAGGCGGCGCTGGATATGGTAACCAGAAAAATGGCAACCCGGAGCATATACCAAGGTACGAACGATTGTCCGAAAAGTTGGGGGCAACATGGAGTAAAAAACTCAATTTTACATGACCACCAGACGATGCGCCCGATTGAGCAAATATCTGCACTCATCCCAACGATCTGGGCTGATTTGAACTCCCTGGGGGATGACGGCTATTGCATCATCGGCAGTTCGGCCCTTTGCCTTTCAGGAATAGAATTGCCCGTTGCCGACCTCGATGTACTGACCTCTGCTCAGGGCGCCAAAGAATTGATGACTCGATGGTCAGCCAGGCGCGATTATGCGTTCACGCCGGCACAACCCGAGCGGTTCCGTTCAACCTTCGGGCGTTTTCAGTTTGACATCATGCCAGTTGAAGTGATGGGTGGCCTTGAGGTGAACGACGGTCATGCGTGGACGCCTGTCATTCGTCCGGAAACAGAAATACGTCTTGTCAGCGGCCTCCCGGTAAACATCCCAACCTTTAAAGCCCAAAAAAGAATACTCTTTCAGTTGGGAAGGCCAAAAGATCTTGCTAAAATTAGATGGATTGAAAAAGTTGAAAACCAGATTAACTCATCTCGCTAGCACAGCATGTGTAGCAGTACTCCTTTCGGGGTGCCTGGGCAATGACTATCAAACCCACACCCGGGTTTACGATGACGGCTCCATCGAGCGGACGATCAAGACCATCAGTGCGGATTCCGTCATCATGCAGAAGAATATGTTTGGAGCAACCAGACAAAATGCATGGCAAGCCGACATGCAATTGATTCCACCACAGGGAAAAGACACGACCTCCTCCGGGATTCGCTACGCCATCACGTGGTCAAAATGGTTTCCAACAGCTGATGCAGCCAATAGGGATGCTGAAACTTCACAAGCCCCTTTCAGGATTCAATCGTCTTATGCCACTGAGTTCTGGTGGTTCTACACGGATGTAACATACATCGACACTTATAAATCCACGATACGGTTTGATAAGGTGAGCCCCGATGATTATTTCACAAGTGAAGACTACGCGTACATGGAACGCGTACGGGCAGCAAGCGTCCTTAGCCATGAGGATTCTATCACGAGTTCTGTGATTGAAGCAAAAAAGGAGCAATACTTCGCCCGAGGCCTGTTTGAAGAAATCTATGCTGTGTTGTCAGCCATCATCAGCAAGCGGTACACTGAACCGACAGTCAAAGCAACCCTGGAGACAAGGAAAGAGTGGCTCTTTCAATCACTTGCCACACGGGATTTTGATCCTGCATTTCTCGAACAGCTTCTGACAGATTCAATGAGCATTCGAATGGTATTTACACCGGAAGAAAAACAACAGTTTGAAATACTGGATGAGCGTCACTTCTTTACCCTGTTCGACAGCTTCGATCACACCATTGAAATGCCCTCCGGCATTGTGGATTCCAATGCAGACTCCACTTCAGGCAATCAGGCCTTTTGGCATACACAAGGCACCTTGATCAAGGATCTATCCATGAAGGCAACCGCGAGAACGATCAATTATTGGGCGATTATCGCTACGATCTTCATTGCTACGTCCCTGGGCTTCATCATCCTTGCGAGGAGGTCCGTACTGATTTCCCGCGAATAGCTACCAGTTCAGCCAAAGCACCTTTGCTGCCTTTTTTCCAGTGACGGAAACGATCAGCACGTTGTCGTAGTCGCTGTCATCAAAATCTTTCAAGTCCTCTTTTCCCGCCAGGTAGTTGGCCGTCCAGGGAGTTGTGTTCGAGTGACCACAAACCACGATGGTTCCACCGCCATGAGCTTCGAGCATCGCATCGATGGCGGCCGTATTTTTTGGTTCATAGGTCTTCACAGCGATACCCTTCGCCGCGGAGAGCGGAGCCACGGTATACTGCGTCCTCTTGAAATTGGTGGAGTAGATGGCATCAACCCCTACATCCTTCAGCAAGGAGACCAGACGTTGTGCACGCTGTTTTCCTTCTTCTGTCAGATCGGGATCACTTTTATCGCCCATGTTGCCCGACAGTTTTTCTGCATGACGGATAAGAATGAACGTGGTTACATCCTGTGAAAGTGAATCCAGGGCGATGAGGCAAAAAAAGAACGCAAGTACTTTCATCGGATTACTTGTTTCCGGCAGCCTTATCGCTCACTTCTTTAGGAACATTACAGCCTTCCTTGCGTCTGGTATCGGAGAGCGAATAGATTTGCCATTCACCCTGCCCGTTCCGGATGAGGTGAAATGCATCCACCCCGCAATGGCTGAATGTGCTACCCAGATAAAATGCATAATCAACCCAGACCTGCGCAAAGTCGCCATCAACCTGAATCTTCTCACCCCAGATCAACTCAAGGTAAACCTGTTGGTGTGGTGTCCCCACAGATTTAAGGAATGACGCCAGCTTTTCTGTTCTCAAGGCGGGTTGTCCGGATTTCTGATCCTTTACAACCGTATGCAGGAAAGCGTCCTTATAGAATGCTTTGTGAACCATGGCGCTGTCGCCTCTTTTCATTCCTTCAAACACCGCATGTATCGGTGCCATAATGTTCTGTTGATCCTGGGCGCTCAGCGAAAGCGACAACAGGGTGCATGCAATGGCTAATTTCATCATGATCTAAAGGTGTAAAAAAATTCCGAAAAGAAGATCGCCGTCCACCACTATGCCATGAAATCGATTTATCTGCTACCTTCGTCATTCAACCAATTACCATGAAGTGGTTAATCAGCCTTGTCCTGCTGCTCATCATTCACCAGGCTGCTGTCTCCCAGGCAGACAGCCTTGAGAATTTACTGAAGACTGCCAAGGGTCCTGACAAAGTCAAAGTCATGAATGAGCTGTTCAGGGCTTATATCAAGTCCGATCCTGTTAAAGCGTTGGGCTATACCAGGGAAGCACTGACACTGGCAAGCTCCATTGATGACTCAAAAGGTATGGGGGCTTGCTACAACAACCTTGGTGTTGCTTATAAAGAACAGGGTGCCCTGGACCTGGCGCTCGCCAATTATCTCCGTGCGCTGGATATTTACACGCAGTTGCAAAATGTGGAGGGTATTGCGACGTCCAAAAACAACATCGCCAATATCTATTCATTGAAAAAGAACTACGCGCAAGCCCTCACCTACTTTGAAGAATCACGACTTGGTTTTGTCGCGCTTGGCGCCAATGACAAAATCGTTGGCTCACTCAACAATCTGGGAAACTTACACAGCGACCTTCAGATGTATGACAAGGCCATCACCTACTATTCCGACTCATGGAAAATGAGCGAGAAGGCCGGAACTGAATTCGCCGATCCTCTCACGAATATTGGCAACCTTTTCTACCGGCAAGGCAACTACCAAAGGGCAGCGGAATATTACAACCGTGCACTGGCCATCGTGCGAAAGCAGAATGACAAAGCCAGTGAACTTTCGATACTTGCGAACATGGGTGAGCTTTTCGTGAAGGCCTCACAACCCGGCAAAGCACAGGGATACCTGGACAGCGCATTGGTAATCGCCGCCGACCTCGGTTCGCGCTACATGCTACCACAGATCCTCAAGAGCATGGCATCCAACTATGCCAAGCAGGGCAAAATGAAGGATGCCTATGATGCCATGCTGAAGTACGATGCATCACGGGAGAAGATCTATGGCGAAGAAAGCAGCAGGCGAATTGCTCAAATGGATGTCGCCTTGCAGTTGAAGGAAAAAGAAGATGCTATTCACGCCCTTCAGCTGGATGACCAGAACAAGACCCTCAAACTTCGCAATGCCCAGTTTATCATTATTGCCGCTGTTCTCGGTGTCATCACCACAGTCGCTGTTTTTAACTTGTCATACATCAAGCGTAAGCGCAAGAC
>JAEUUD010000143.1 GCA_016787625.1 Cyclobacteriaceae bacterium | reverse complement strand
ATACTTGTTCTTCTGTATCAACAACAATCCTCGCCATTTTAGAAAGTCGGGATTGGGTGGCTGCATGGCCATGGCTTGCTCGAGGTTCTCCAATTGTTTATCAACGTTGTCGAGCGCCCTGTAAATGAATGCCTTCAGGATCTTGGGCTGAGGCGCCTTGGGAAATACCGGATCGAACATGTCAATATCTTTCAGGGCTTCCTCAAATTTCTCAACACTATAATAACATACCGCGCGCTTGTAAAGGATGCCGTAAAGGTTACGGTCGTCGTACTTGCCATCCTTTTGAACGTTTGCATCGAGGATCTCGGTGTAAATTTTGGCCGCACCGACATAATCCTGATTGCTGTACAGCGTGTCAGCCTCCGCTGCCCTGGGCGCCCACCTGGGAACATCCTGTGCAAGGGAGGTCAACGCCGGGGATGCCAGCAGAAGAATCAACAGGAACCGATATGCACTGCTGGTCATGGTGTTTTACCCAACCAAAACTTTGTTGCGTTCGCGCTTACGGTCGTTTTCGTTGAGGAATATTTTGCGCAAGCGTATGGATTTGGGCGTAACCTCAACATACTCATCACCCTGAATATATTCAAGGGCTTCTTCCAGCGTCAGTCTAACGGCCGGTGCGATACGCATCTTTTCTTCAGAGCCGGAAGCACGCATGTTGGTTAGCTTCTTTGTCTTGGTTACGTTAATAACGAGGTCTCCTCCACGATTGTTTTCACCGATGACCTGGCCGCCGTATACTGGATCACCCGGGTCGATGAAGAACTTACCACGATCCTGCAGGTTGTGCAAGCTGAAAGGTATCGCCTCACCTTCCTCCATACAAATGAGTGATCCGTTGATACGACCAGGAATCTCTCCCTTAAATGGCTGGTATTCTTTGAACCTGTGTGTCACCACAGCCTCACCGGCAGTCACATTCATCAGGTAATTCCTGAGACCGATGATACCCCGTGCAGGCATCATGAATTTCAAAATCATTCTGTCGCCCTTGGGCTCCATGTTGGTCATCTCTCCTTTGCGCATGGAAACAGTTTCAATGGCCTTACCGGCAACATTCTCAGGCAAGTCGATGGTCAACTCCTCGATGGGTTCACAACGAACACCGTTGATTTCCCTGTAGATAACCTGTGGTTGGCCGATCTGCAGCTCATAGCCTTCACGGCGCATCGTCTCAATAAGAATAGACAGGTGCAGTACGCCACGTCCGTAGACAATGAAGCTGTCGGCAGAACCTGTTTCTCCCATGCGCATGGCGAGGTTCTTTTCCAACTCCTTGTCAAGGCGCTCCTTGATGTGACGGGATGTTACAAACTTTCCTTCCTTGCCGTAAAAGGGTGAGGTGTTGATGGTGAAGAGCATGCTCATCGTAGGCTCGTCAATAGCAATGGACTTCAATGCCTCCGGCTTTTCGATGTCAGCGATGGTATCACCGATTTCAAAACCTTCGATACCGACGATGGCGCAAATCTCCCCTGCCCTCACTTCCTCCATCTTCTTTTTCTCGAACCCTTCAAACACGTATACTTCCTTGATTCTCGACTTGACAATGCCGGCTCCGTCGCGTTTCACCAGCGCTACGGGTTGACCTGCCTTGACACTACCACGTTGAATCCGGCCTATGGCAACGCGACCGATATACGATGAATACTCAAGAGAGGTGATCAAAAGCTGGGTCGTCCCTTCATCGATCTTTGGCGCAGGGATATGCTCGATTACGCCTTCGAGAAGGGCTGTAATATCTGTTGTAGGCTTCTTCCAGTCGGCGCTCATCCAACCTTGCTTGGCCGAGCCGTAAAAAGTAGGGAAGTTCAGCTGATCTTCGGTTGCATCCAACGCGAACATCAGGTCAAACACTTGTTCATGTACCTCATCCGGAGTGCAATTCTTTTTGTCAACCTTGTTGATGACAACAATAGGTTTCAAGCCCAGCTGCAATGCCTTTTGCAACACAAAACGTGTCTGGGGCATGGGCCCTTCAAAGGCATCCACAAGCAACAGACAGCCGTCGGCCATGTTAAGCACGCGCTCAACTTCGCCTCCGAAATCACTGTGTCCGGGGGTATCGATAACATTGATTTTGTAGTCCTTGTATCGTACGGAAACATTCTTGGCCAGGATGGTGATGCCTCGTTCCCTCTCAAGGTCATTGTTGTCCATGATCAACTCGCCGGGGTTCTCGTGATCCTTGAATAGATGTCCTGCGTGAAGAAGTTTATCCACCAAAGTGGTTTTTCCGTGGTCAACGTGGGCGATAATCGCGATGTTTCTGATCTTACTGGCCTCCATAAATCCTTGAAATTCTCTGCTTTTTTGTAAAATAAGGTGCAAAGATAACCGAAAATGGGGACATACCTTACCGGCGATGCAAAGTGGAATTGATTTATCCCTGGCTTTCGAATTCAGGAAACTCTTCGAGAAATTCCGGCTGTTGACCGGCTCCCGGTGCAAGGCAACAGAAGTGCACCATGCCATTGGAGACGGCAACGTACCTGGCTCCAACGGTCATGTTGTACATGGCTACCTGGTTGAAGGCACGCTGGCTGAGTTTGATGTCCGAAGACTTACACTCGATCAGCATCCATGGTTTCCCTACCCGGTCATATACAAGGATATCTGATCGCTTTTGCAGCCGGTTATACGTAAGACTTCCTTCTATCCGGAAGAGGGCTTTAGGATAAAACCGATGGTGAATCAGGTAATTGACAACGTGTTGGCGAACCCACTCTTCCGGTGTCAAAACAACGTACTTCTTGCGTACGGCATCAAAAATCAAGACCTTTCCTTCACTCTTCTTAACTTTGGCTTCGAAGCCTGGCAGATTGAGGGCCGTCATCTAAAACGAAGTACACGAAATGAAAACGAAAGAACAAATAGTAGAGAACTGGCTCCCCCGCTACACCGGGTTGCCACTCGACGCGTTTGGTGAATACATCTTATTGACCAACTTCGACAACTATGTGATCAAGTTCGCTGAGTGGAACAAGGTGGAAGTCCATGGCAAAGACAAGGCGATGAGAAGTGCGACAGCCGATGGCATCACCATTATCAATTTTGGGATGGGAAGTCCCAATGCTGCGACAATCATGGATTGCCTTTCCGCCGTCAAGCCCAAGGGTTGTCTTTTTCTAGGAAAATGCGGAGGTCTCAAAAAGAAAAATGACCTGGGTGATTTCATTCTTCCCATCGCAGCCATTCGTGGAGAAGGTACATCCAATGACTACTTTCCACCTGAAGTCCCGGCCCTGCCTGCCTTCGCATTGCAAAAAGCCATATCAACAACCATCCGTGACTACAACCAGGACTATTGGACGGGCACGGTCTATACAACGAACCGTCGGGTTTGGGAATGGGACGAACAGTTCAAAGACTATCTCGTGAAGGTGAGAGCCATGGCCATTGACATGGAAACGGCAACCATTTTCTCAACGGCCTTTTATAATGAAATTCCTGCTGGAGCCTTACTGATGGTTTCTGATCAACCGATGGTGCCAGACGGTGTAAAGACCGAAGCAAGTGACAAGGTCGTGACCGCCAGTTTTGTTGACCTTCACCTGAAGATCGGAATTGACTCATTAAGGCAGCTCATCAATAATGGAATGACCGTGAAGCACCTGCTTTATTGACTTTCATATGAAACCGGTTGGATTTCGAACTGGTTACTACTTTACAGGAGGAATTATGTTTTTGGGCGTAGCCCTCGTTCTTCCAGGCATTTTCATCTCTAAAATTCACATACTCGCCACGCTGCCATTCTTCCTCGTCAGTTTTATCATCCTTACAACACACTACGGCCTTGAGATTGACATCACACGGAAATTGCATCGGGAGTATGTTTGGCTGATGGGTTTGAAATTTGGTCCTTGGGAACCCTTTACGTCGATGGAATACATCTTCATCAAGAAGAACCGAGTTGCTCAGACCATGCACTCACTCCTCAATGCCCATGAGACCCATTCGGAGGAATATGACGCGTATCTAAAGTTCACAGAAAAAGATAAAGTGCATTTAGGAAGCGCCAAGAGAAAGGAAAAGTTGATAAAGAGAATGCAGGGGGTCGCCCATCAGCTCCATCTCGACATCATTGAATATTCCGATAAGTCAAAATAGCTTAGCGAGGGCTCAGGCTCTTCGATTCAACCCGCCGCAGGAGTATCAGGCCGATGATAAAGAAAACAGCCAGCGCCAATGTACTGTTGCGCATGCTGCCTGTGAGATGTTCAATGAGTCCATACGAGAAGGTACCGCAGACAATAGACAGATTGAATGTCACATCGAAGAAGCTGAAGTAGGATGCATTGTCGATGGAACTTGCCGGAATGAGCTTGGCATAGGTTGCACGTGACAATGACTGAATGCCGCCCATGACCGTACCGACCAGCACAGCGATCACATAAAATTCATACTCCGTGGTGACCCAGTAAGCCAGAAGGCAAATGCCTATCCAGCTGATAATCATGATCACAAGCGTTGCTTTGTTTCCTCTGGCCCTGGAGATTCGAGCGAACAAATGGGCGCCAATGGCACCCACCAGTTGGATGAGCAGAACAGTGACGATCAGTTTCCCGTCCTCGAGTTTCAGTTCTTTGGATCCAAACGTAGCAGCCATATACATGACGGTCTGTACGCCCATGTTGAAGAAGAAGTACGCACCCAGGTAGCGGCCTATATCCTTGTGCGATGCAAAGCTCTTCCACACCTTGATCAGTTCATGGTATCCATGGAAAAGCAAGCGTTTTCCTGATGATGCACGTCTCGTTTCGGGTAGCACGGCAAAAGTGTACTGAGCAAAGCCAATCCACCAGAGTCCCACCATCAAGAAGGCAAAGCGGGTTGCCATTCCTTCGGAGCTGAAGCCAAAGGTGTTCCAGTTCATGATCATCACCAGGTTGATGATTAGCAAAACGACACCCCCATAGTAGCCCATGGAATATCCCCGTGCGCTCACCGCATCCATTCGGTCCTCCGACGCGATCTCGGGAAGGAATGCGTCGTAGAATACTACGCTACCCGCATATCCAAGGCTGGCGAGCACACTACAGAGGATACCCCATTCAATGTTGGGGCCTTCAAAGAAATAGAGGCCCATGCATCCCAATCCGCCGATGTAGACGAACAGCTTCATGAACGTCTTTTTTCTGCCAGCATAGTCGGCAATGCCTGAAAGCAATGGAAGCAGAGGGGCTACGACCAGGAAGGCAAAGGAAAGTGCGTAAGAATACAAGACCGAATTGGCGAGGGTGAATCCGAAGAACGAAACCTGATCGCTCCCATCGGCGCCTGTTGTTACCGCCTGATAGTATACCGGAAAGATGGCTGATGTGATAACGAGTGAATACACCGAGTTGGCCCAATCGTAAACACACCAGGCATTGATGATGCGTGGATTGTTGATGGCCGGAGACAGGGTGGTCATACACCAAGATAAAGAAAAAGCCCCTTCATCAGGGGCTCCTTCACTTCAAGATTAAACTTTCCTATTGAATCTCTTCCTTCCGCTGTAGCGTGGTGTAGAGAATCCTTCGTGCATTGGCCAGACGAAGTTCAGACTCAACATCAGCGATAATACCGCGTTTTGAATCGATGTCTACTTTGAGTGCGACCGTCATCTGATCACGCTCGTTTTCAGCAAGCATGTCGCGTTGACGGCTCACCCAGAGAATAATATCCTTCACGTCGATGAACTGGTCATCTACCTGAATCTTGGGTTCCTTACCGAACTGCTCCAGCTTCTTAGGTTCTCCGATATAGAGGTTGGTCACCAGGGATTTACGCATCAGTTTTTTCATCTGCGTTGCTTCCGGAATCCGTTGCTGAACGTTGATGGTTGTTTCGCGAAGCTGTGTCGTCACCATGAAGAAGAACAGCAACATGAACACCACATCGGGCATGGAAGAAGTCGGAATCTCCTGCTTAACCTGTGTTTTTTTCTTAAACTTTGACATACGTTAAATCCTCATTGGTTTAGTTACCCACTTTCGTAGGTTCCGCAATTGACAACTGCATGGGAATTTCGATGGTCCCATCAGGTCTCCTTCCACGACCCTTGTTATAGAGGTCTTGGTTTTCAGGATTAGACAAATCAGAAGAAAGTTCACGCCACATCTTGTTGGTGACGCCGGCACGTTCAGCATAGATGTCATAGTAGGCACCCTGGCAGATATCCAGAATTTCTACAAATCGCTTGTGCGTCGTTCCGCGGTCAGTCTTGAGAGAAACGATGGCCTTCTCCGGGTTATCCGATGAAGCGGGATCCGCTCCATTATTAAGGATGAACTTCTTGATCATCTCCTTCAATCCGGAAACATCAGCCATAGGTTCTCCTTCCACCAGCAAGGCATCAGATGAATTCACCTGAATCTTGAACATGTTGCGCTCCTGTACTTTAACATCTTCCGGTGGCTGCGCCTCAGGCGGAGGCGGAAGCAGCATGCTCAATCCACGGTCGTTGGCGATC
>JAEUUD010000142.1 GCA_016787625.1 Cyclobacteriaceae bacterium | reverse complement strand
AATCCCATCGATGGTTCCCAACCTAGCTTTTCCTTCATCAGGCGGTTGTCCGAATTTCGTCCGCGCACTCCGGTCGGCCCCTTGATGTTTTTAATGGATATCTTTTTCCCTGAGATGTCAATGGCCATCCTGGCAAAGTCATTGATGGTAATCATCTCTTCAGACCCGATGTTGACAGGCCCCGTAAAATCAGACTCCATCAATCGCCTTACACCTTCAATGCACTCATCGATGTAAAGAAAGGACCGGGTCTGCAATCCATCACCCCACACTTCGATCACACCGTTGTCCGGAGCTTCGCAAACTTTGCGACACATGGCAGCCGGAGCCTTTTCCTTACCACCCTGCCATGTTCCCTGAGGACCAAAAATGTTGTGAAATCTTGCGATGCGTACCTGAATGCCATGGTTGCGATAGTATGACAGGTAGAGCCGTTCACTGAACAATTTCTCCCATCCATATTCGCTATCTGGCGCAGCAGGGTAAGCCGATTCTTCGTTGCACTTTGGATTGTTGGGATCCATTTGGTTGTACTCCGGGTACATGCAGGCCGAGGAAGAATAGAATATTTTTTTTACACCACGCTGACTGGAAGCATGTAGTACGTTGAGGTTGCATAAAGCAGAATTG
This sequence comes from Cyclobacteriaceae bacterium, assembly GCA_016787625.1. GTDB lineage: Bacteria > Bacteroidota > Bacteroidia > Cytophagales > Cyclobacteriaceae > ELB16-189. The sequence continues at coordinate 5,902 of JAEUUD010000142.1, read as the reverse complement.
TGCATAACAGATGCATCATTCTCACCTGTGAAAATGTAACCGGCACCCCCCATGTCTGCAGCAAGCTGGTACACTTCGTCGATGCCCGTGTCCACCGCGCGCTCAGCCACTCTCGGATCACACAGATCGCCAAGGATGAAATCATCAGCGTTGTGATTACCATATTCATTTTCTTTCAGATCAACGCCTTTGACCCAGTATCCTTCGGACTTCAACCGGTTGACCAAATGACCTCCGATGAAACCTCCAGCTCCGCAAACGAGTGCTCTTTTTTTCATACTCTATTTATATGATCTCAAATTGGCGCTTTCTGACCATGCTGAAGAATGAGCGTGATGAGACGGAAAGCCTTTAAATACCGTGGAACAAATACTTTGGGATTATCAATGCATCGCACGAGCCATCCCAGAAATAGCTTATCCGCCCATCCTGGCATATTGGCCTGACGGCCTGTAAGGAATGCAATGGCTGCCCCGGTACAAATGATCGACGGAGCGTACGAGAGATTGTTCTTAAGAAAAAGACCAAGCTTTTCCTGAACACCTCCTCCAAGATTGATAATGATGTAGCGTGGTTGCTGATTCTCGACCATAGAAAGCAAAGCCTTGTCTTCGACTTTTCCTTTGTACCATGGGGCAATATAGGAGTGACGCCCATCCATCGTATATCCAAGGCTTCTTAAGTATTGAGCGTTGGCGGCAGCCTCTTCGGCATTAGGATCAACCATGAGTATGGAGTCTGTCTTGATGACTTCCTGATCAGCAAGGAAAGTAGTGAGAAACTTCCATCCGGAAATCCGCTTGAGCGATGGGCGTTTCAGCAAATTCCAAATCATAACCATGTAACCGCTGTCTGGAATAGCTACATCTGATTTCAAGAGCGCTTCAAAATACATTCGGTCACTGTCGATGGTGATCAACGCCGGAGCAGCAGGAACAACGAGCAGACCTCCACCCTTTATGGCATCAACCGAGCCCTGGGCGGTGCCATTGAAGAAATCAATTCCCAATACCCTGATTTTCCCGGCTTCCATTTCGCCGCGAATATCCTAACAACTCCCTAAATAACCAAGGTGGTAACCATACAGGGCATGCCCTTCGACTAATACGAACTCAGCGTGCCTTTCGAAAATTCGGATCTCGTGACTGAAGCCACTTCAGGGTCATCGATACACCTTCTTCAACGGAGTATGGAGCCTTTGGCGCAACCTTGAGCATGTCGCCAAGAAGTTCAATGACATTGTCGGTCGTCATATTCTTGAGACGGAAACTCTGAAGTGGAAAATGAATACCAAGCAGTCCTAGAAAATCGCCAAACAGCGCCCCAGCCTGAAGAACAAATCGCGGGACAGAGATCATTCGGATGCCCAGTTGTTGGGCGATCATATCGGCCCACACGTTAATGTTGAGTCCGGGATCATCCCCAATGTAGAATGTCTTTTGATGAACCACGCTACGATCGGCAAAGAGAAGGAAATCCATCTGGGCAATGGAATTGTGGATGAAGCCGTATGTCTTTGTGGCTGTTTTTCCTTGCATCTTGACAAATGACCTGCGCATGACATGATAGAAGAAATCTTTGTATGGATGCCCGAACCATGGACCCCAGATGGACGTTGGCCGAATAATCAGCCACTCACATGGGATCGATGCATGGCCCTTGACAATCTGCTCGGAAATCACTTTGCTTTTTCCATAAACTGTGTGTGGTGCGAAATCATTGTAGTCGCGGGGGTTGTATCCCGGGTAACACACATACATGCTTGAAGTAAAGATGATCCGCTGGAGGTTGCGGCAATCACGCAAAGCTGCAATAGTATTTTCAACGCCACGGGTGTTGGCCGCATACCCATCAATGTTTTTTGTTTCATCAAGGTCAGTCCTTGCAGCAAAGTGCAGCACATGGGTTGGTTCAAACTGAAGAACCGCATCGGTCAGCGCAACACCGTCCAGGATATCGATCTTTTTCCAGTGTTGCCTGTGCGAAGCGATTTTCGGCTCCGCAATGTCCAGATTCAATACGGCGTACCCCTTCTTCAAATAGAATTCCATAGCATTGGTGCCTATGAATCCTGAACCACCTGTAATGAGAATCCTGATTGTACTCATCGCTGTTGAAGCATTTTTATGACTTCTTCAATATGATCTTTCAATAATACCCTGGTTGGCTGCACCTTTTTCCCCGCATGAAGGTCGAAAATCAACTGCAGAAGGCTATCCTCACTTTTAGGATCGAAAACCGCCGAGGGCTGAACCACCTGATAAAGATAGGGGAGATCGGAGCCGATTACATTCAAGCCGGTACTTGCGGCCTCCGCGAGCGGCAACCCGAAACTCTCAGACATCGATGGAAAGACAAGGAAGTGTGATCGATGATAAAGTGATTTGATCTCATTTTTAGAAACGAATCCATGATTGAAGATCGACAATCCCATCGTTTTCATCTGCTCGATGGTCTTCATGTGGTGGGTGTAGCGCTGCGGGAGGGTAATATGAAGTTCCGGGCGAAGGTGATGTTCCGTAGCCAGCCGTTCCCAGACGCGGAACAGCAGTCGATGATTCTTTTGCGGTACGCCATCAGCTGGATAAATGAATTTTAGCGGAAAGGTAGTTGGAAGAGGGGCATGCTCATCAAAGAAGCTAAGCTCAAAGAACGGCAATACTGAAATGCTGGCCGGATTGATCCCAAGAAAGTGAATCAACAATTCCTTGATTCGATTGGTCTGAACAATCCAGGAGTAAGTGGGGGTGCAGCGGGTTTTGATGTATAGTCGTTTGATAAGGTAAAGTACCTTATGATACAGGCTGTAGCCGGGATTTTCAAAGAAGAAAGGGTTATGTTGAAGAATCACGACGCGAGGACCACTGATTTTTATTGGTGGTGGCACACTTCCGAAACAGAAAATAGTTGTTGTGTTTGCAGGAAGCAGCCGGTAGTAAGCCCGTCGTGACGACTCTCCTGGCGGTAAGTACCTGCGGTTGTCGTCTTTGATGATGGTCAATATCTCTGATTCAATCCTTTGATCAAGCAGAAAATAGTAATTGTCCAGCAATTTTTTCTCGGCCAGGTACCGGACAAAGTACTCAAGAAGGCGTTTGGACCCACTCTGATTGGTATAGATGGCGTCAACAAGAATCATTTGACTCGGGCATCAGCGGGTTCCTGCTTGCCGGCAGTCATCCGGCAGTAGAGGAGGGGGAAGAAAAACGAAAAGAAGACAATGGCTCGTTGTCGTAGAAATGCTGATTCTACCAATAGGGTCAGAATCATCAGGATCATAAAGGCCGTAACAAGCCGGTCCCCAAACCGGATGGACCTGATCAGGGGCACGAACAACACTAACATCAAAAGTATCAATCCGAGAATCCCCAGGTCAAGTGTCGTGGAGAACAATTCATTGTGTGCATTGTAATGATCGGTATAGCCCCGGATGAAATTTTTTTCGTAATAGGTTGCCTCCAGGGCAGCCTGCCCGTCACCAGTGCCATATCCCAGTATGGGATTTCGGCCAATGGTTTCTAGCGTGCATGACCAAATGGCAATGCGAAAAGCTGTGCTTCCCCATTTACCTGAGTCAACTTCTGAGTAGGGAATGTCAACAGTGATCTTGAATCGCTCCTTGAGGAAGGGAAATTTCACCACGCCGACCCAGAAAACAATAATCAGACAAACAGCAGACAGCATGATGAGCTTCCCTTTGTTGGGGCTGTCCACGAGACGGAGGATCAGCAACAAGACCAGTGTTGCAATGCCAATCTTGGATGCCAGCATGAAAATGAATATGGCCAGGTAAGTACCTGTGAGGATTCGCCACGACGATTTCTGGATGGTATTGGTAAACAAGCAGATGGTGAATGCGAAATTGATGAACAAACTGAGATAGATCGGATCAAAATCAATTGGATTAGCCAGGGCATCGTAGGCAAACAAGTAACTGTTGGCATGATCGGAAGGATAAAGGATCGAGTCGGTGGCGATGATCTTGTATCCGGCAACGCCGTAGCAAACCACCGAAGCCAGAATGGCAGAGCATAGAAAGACAAACAGGATCAGGTTGAATTCATTCGACTTGTACTCACGTATTGAGAGAAAGAACATCAGTGGCAGCAAGAGAAGGGGAATTTTTCGAAACAGAAGATCAAGGGCAATACGGCTGTTTTCTGAATACAATATTCCCACGGCGTACAATCCGAAAAGCAGCATGGGTAGCAGGAGGTCATTGAATGTGTAGAGAGCAAGCGCGGGTCGCTTCATCGTAAGAAGCATAAACAAGGAAAAAATGACAACAGCGACAGAAATGAAACCAGCCGGAAGAAATAGAGTGATCGCTACACCTGACGCTAGTAGCGAGAATGCTCCATTTCTGTTCACGATTTCCCTGAGCGACAGCATGAAAGGTAAAAAAGAATTGAATGACTAACTTTGCGCAAAGGTAATGCTAAAATCCATGCAAGAGATGTCGTCAGTGTCCCGTGCGATTGTCGAGACCATCATTGGGCATACATGAACGCATGATCGGTTCCATCTCAAGACCCAAACAGACATTGCTCATGCACCTCATTGTTGCATGCGCATTCCTGATTCCACTTTCAGAGTTTCTTAGCGTCCGTGTATTATTGGCAACGGTCCTTGTTGCGCTGGTTGTCAAGCGGACGAAGGGTAGTTTTGACCGATTCATGACTTCGGGCTGGGATGCATTGCTCTATGTATTTATTTTGATGGCAGGACTGATTCATACAGACAACCTGACCGTTGGATGGAAGGAAATTGAGACAAGCCTGAGCCTTTTGGCTGTGCCCTTCCTCATCTCAGGAATTGCTCCATTTCGCAAAGAGCATCTCTATCGCATTCTGACGGGATTCACACTTGGCTTGGTACTTTCCTCTCTCATATGCCTGATCGATTCGTGGGTATCATTTACACATACAGCGAATGTTGAAGTATTTTTCTTTGATGGGCTGACCCGAGTCATTGGGTTGCACCCAACATATTTTGCGTATTACGTCATTGCTTCCATCACGTTTGGCCTTTATCTGCTGCACTACGAAAGAGACCATTACCCAAGCGGGGTTGTCATCGCTGTCGTCATTTTTCTCTTCTTCATTTTGATGCTTACCGGTGGGACTTCTGCATTGGTTAGCATCCTGTTTGTGCTGGCATTTTTTGTACTCAAGTTTCTGCTGGATGATCGCTCAGCAAGAAAACCATTACTGCTGATGTTGGTGATGGCATTGATCTTGTTCATGTTTGCATTCAATGAATGGAGCCGTGGTGGACCAGCAGAGCGAACCGATGCATGGGAACGGCTTGTACTTTGGGAGTCGGCGCTGGTGGCAAACCCGGATCCGATTTTCGGCGTCGGTACAGGGGATTACAAAAGTGTTTTGAATGAATACTACCTTTCCCACGGGATGATTCAATTTGCTGACTCCAACTTCAATACACATAACCAGTACATTGCGACGTATTTTGCCAACGGCCTCCTGGGATTGGTTTGCTTGATTGTACTTCTTGGCAGACCGCTTTATCTGGCAACCAAAAATGGAAATGCACTGGGCACCATTATCTTTTTTCCTTTCCTGATCTTTGGGATAACAGAAGTGTTTCTTGGCCGCTATCAAGGCGTTGTATTCTTCATCTTACTCCATCAGGCATTCACGGCCTATATTCAAAGCAACAAGCACTCCTTTTCATTAAAAGGAGTTTAAAAATTCCGATCTTCGCGTCGTTAATACAAATAATACTTTGAAGGCTGTATGGGCATTCTGGTACGCTTTGGTGCTTTCGTAGGTGACTTGGTGCTTCTGAACCTCGCTATACTCTTGTCTTATTCCTTTTTTGGAATTGACATACTGGGTCCGGAACGATTCAATGCCATCTATCTTTTTATTTTCAGCAACAT
>JAEUUD010000141.1 GCA_016787625.1 Cyclobacteriaceae bacterium | reverse complement strand
TGGGCAAGTCTACACTGATGAACAGACTTGTGGGGGAGAATTTGTCCATCATCAGTCCCAAGGCACAGACAACCCGTCACAGGATCATGGGCATGCTTAACGGTGAAGACTTTCAAATTGTGTATTCAGACACACCCGGCATTCTCGAACCAAAATACGCCCTGCACGAGGCGATGATGAACTACGTAAAGGTTTCTCTTGAGGATGCTGATGTAATCATGCTGGTGATGGAGTGGGGTGAGAAGTATGATCCATCTGTCCACGAGCGATTCAAAACCTTGAAGGCACCCATTCTCCTTCTCGTCAACAAGGTTGATAAAGTGCCAAAAGCAGACCGCAAGGCAATGATAGAGTACTGGAAGGGATTGCTGCCTGTCAGGGAAGTCATTCCTGTTTCAGCACTTACAGGAGAAAATGTTGACCTGATCATGCCAACCATTCTCTCCCTCCTTCCCGAACATCCTGCGTATTTTCCCAAAGACGATCTCACCAACCGGAGTGAACGGTTCTTTGCAGCGGAAATCATCAGGGAGAAAATTTTCTACAACTATAGCCAGGAGATTCCCTACAGCACCGAAGTAGGCATCGAGGACTTTAAAGACGAAGAGAAAATGCTGAGAATTCGGGCTACGCTTTTCGTGGAACGTGACTCTCAAAAAGGAATCCTCATCGGCAAAGCAGGAAGTTCACTTAAGAAAGTCGGTACAGAGGCCCGCATAGATATGGAGCGATTCTTCGGTAAAAAAGTCTTTCTGGAAACCCATGTAAAAGTTGCGACCGACTGGAGAAAGCAAAAAGACAAGCTCCGAATGTTTGGGTATCTGGAGTAAATCCTGCGGGTTCCGGCCAATTAAGTATTTTTGCAGCCATTTCATTAAAGAATGTCCAACGTCGTTGCCATTGTGGGTCGCCCGAATGTGGGAAAGTCAACCTTTTTCAACCGATTGATTGAAAAGCGGGAGGCCATTATGGATGACATGCCGGGCGTAACACGCGACAGGCACTACGGATATGCGGAGTGGACCGGGAAGTTCTTCACGGTCATCGATACAGGCGGATATGTGGTTGGCTCAGATGATAAGTTCGAGGCGCAAATTAGACGCCAGGTGGCCATCGCACTGGAAGAGGCCGCTGCTGTCATTTTCATGGTGGATTGCCGGGATGGGTTAACGGGGTATGATGAGGAGTTTGCCAACATCATCCGGCAATCGAAAAAGCCGGTCTTCGTAGCGGCCAACAAGGCAGACACACCTGACAAGTCATTTCTTGCGAGTGAGTTTTATGCATTGAAAATGGGTGAGGTGTATCCCATCTCAGCGGAGAACGGCGGCGGTACCGGTGAATTGCTGGATGAACTGATCAAGGTATTTCCGGTAGAAGGTGTTGAAGATCCTCACGCGGGAATACCAAAGATTGCCATCCTCGGCAGACCTAATGTTGGCAAGTCTTCTTTGCTGAATGTACTGCTGGGTCAGGAACGGAGCATCGTTACCGATGAGGCAGGCACCACGCGCGATGCCATTCATTCCCGGTATACGATGTTCGGCAAGGATTTTATCCTGATTGATACAGCAGGAATCCGCAAGAAGAGCAAGGTGCATGAGGACATCGAGTTCTATTCTGTATTGCGATCACTCCGTGCTCTTGAAGAGTGCGATGTATGCATCGTGGTTATTGATGCCCAACGTGGCCTTGAGTCACAAGACGTCTCTATCATCGCCCTTGCACAAAAACAAGGAAAGGGTATTGTCGTGATGGTCAATAAATGGGATTTGATTGACAAGGACACCAACACGGCAGACAAGATGAGGAAAGAGATGCTGGAGAGTCTTGCCCCCATCCAGTACGTACCCTTCGTTTTCGCTTCGGCACTTGAAAAGCAGCGTATTTTCCAGGTGGTAGAAAAAGCCGTTGAAGTTTATAATAACAAGATCAAGAGGATTCCCACGTCACAGCTCAATGATGCCCTGCTCCCGGAGATTATTCACTATCCCCCGCCGGCCATCAAGGGAAAACACATCCAGATCAAGTACATCACTCAGGTGAATGCCGCAACGCCAACGTTTGCATTCTTCTGCAACCTCCCTCAATACATCCAGGAGTCATATCAGCGCTTTTTGGAGAACAAGCTCCGCGACAATTTTGACTTCACGGGCGTACCGGTCAGGCTGTTTTTCAGGAAGAAGTAGAAAAGCCCTTTTCCGGCCTTTAAGGGGCATTATTCAAAATATATTTAGTCCAGAAATACCTAAATCTCAGGGAAGCAGTTATTTTTGCAGCCTAATTCCTAAAACCTGTAAACTATGAAAAAAGTAATCGCACTGGTAATGGTATGCGGTTTTGCACTTGCTTTTGCATCTTGTGGCGGTGGTGGTTCTACAACAGAATCTACTGCAACTGACACAACTGCAGTAGCTGCAGACTCTACCGCAGCTCCGGCTGACACCACCAAGACTGATTCTACCAAGATGAATTAATTCTGGTGTTACCAGCAATCTTCAAAAGAGATTGAACAAAAAAGGCTTTAGGTTCTAAAGCCTTTTTGCTTTTATGAACTCCACGGTCATCCTGTCCATCCTGAACAAACACGTGCCGCCCACCGCTGTGCCGTACTGCACGACGCTTTGGGAGGAGCATCCTTTTGAACTCAAGCTTCGAACGAGCAGGGTCACCAAAGTTGGCGATTTCATTTGCCGGCCAGGACAAGAAGCACGAATTACCATCAACGCCGATAGTCACCAGTTTCTGTTTCTTATCACGTATGTTCATGAGGTGGCTCACCTTCGCGTGCATCGCCAGTTTCATCATAAGGTCTCACCGCATGGCGACGAATGGAAAACGGCGTTTCGAAACTTGTGTACACCACTGCTGTCCATGGGGGTGTTTCCTTCAGAACTCGCCGATGCCCTGCAACATCATCTGATCAATCCCAAGGCATCCAGCTTTACTGATTCAAGACTCAACAGGGTTTTAAGAAAACTCGAGCCACAAATGGCAGGCGCTTTTACCCTGGCCGACATCCCTGAAGGAAGCGAGTTTGAACTCCGTGGCCGTCGGTTCACCAAGGGGAAGTTGAAACGAACAAGAATTCTCTGTCGCGAAGTGGGATCCCGCAGAAACTATCTTATCGCTGCTGACGCGCTTATAGGAAGTTCCTGAAGATCATTTGACGGAACGAACCGCCTTCCTCACGGAGCCGTGCTTGTCGAGGAGCTTCTCTGCTACCGCCGATGACACGTTCAATTCTTCCATGATCATCCTCTTTCCCCGATCCATGAGTTTGTTGTTGGTCAACTGCATGTCAACCATTTTGTTGCCCTTCACGCGGCCGAGCCGGATCATGGTGGCTGTTGAAATCATATTCAGCGCCAGCTTTTGTGCGGTCCCGGCCTTCATCCGCGTTGAGCCAGTAACAAACTCCGGTCCGACAACAATCTCCAATGGATGATCAGCATATTTGGCTACGTCACTTCCTTTATTGCACGTGATACACGCCGTGGTGATGCCTTGCTTGCGGGCATCACGGAGGCCACCGATCACGTAGGGTGTTCGTCCGGAAGCAGCAATACCTATGAGAACATCTTTCTTGCTGATGGAATGTTCCTTTAAATCTTTGAACGCCTGTCGCTCATTGTCCTCAGCAAATTCAACCGCACGTCGGATGGCCTTGTCGCCGCCGGCAATCAATCCGATCACCATTCCTTCCGGCAAACCGTAGGTCGGCGGTATTTCAGAGGCATCGACAACGCCCAGCCTTCCGCTGGTGCCTGCGCCAATGTAGAACAGCCTGCCACCCTTTGACATTTTGGATACGATCACATCAACCAGTTTTTCCATGGCAGGTATGACTTTCCGAACGGCGAGATGCACGCGCCCATCTTCCCGGTTAATGCTGACCAAAAGTTTGCGCACGCTCATTTTCTCGAGGCTGGCATAGGGCGATGATGATTCAGTGGTGGTCATGCAAACATCAAGTTATCACTTTCATCATCAATCATTGTACATCCTTTTGATGAAACAAAGTCAAGCCGGCGATGGGTGTCTCAAGAATGTTTTTGACAATGATGCCCTTGTCATTTGCCACCTGACGCACAAGGTCACTATAATAGAAGGCGATTGAACCTACGAAATGCACTTTTAGGTCGCGGTAACCCGCATACCCCATCACATTGTTCTCAAAGAATTCTGCCATACTCTCATAAGCCAGCCGGTAACAATACGGTTCCTTGAGATGCTGAAAAAGGAAATGGGAAAATGTTGCGAGAAACGTGCTGGGCTTCTCATCCTGATAGACCTTCTGAAGAAATTCTTCGCGTGAGAACGGAAAGCGTTTTTGGAACTGTCCCGCAAGCGTCTCGGGCATCTTTTTTCTCAGATAATCAAACAGCAGTTTCTTGCCCAGGGAAGTGCCCGACCCTTCATCAGCAAGTATCCATCCAAGATTGGCCACCTGATCGGTAATGTGTCTTCCGTCATACAAGCAAGAGTTGGAACCGGTTCCAAGAATGCATGCGATTCCCTTCTCATCTCCGCACAATGCTCTGGCCGCTGCGAGCAAATCCCATTCAATCTCAATAGCAGCCTCAGGAAAGAAGCTCAAAAAGACGTCACGTACCAGTTCCTGATTTCTCTTTGATGAGACGCCCGTTCCATAGAAATATACAGCCTTCACTTTTTCATTCACGACGGGAACAAGAGCATCCTGAATGGCCTTCTTCAGATGATCAATGGGTTGATAGTAAGGATTAAACCCCGGGCTCGACGCCTGACGAATGGACTTGTCTGTGTTCAGCAAGCGCCAGTCAATCTTTGAACTTCCGCTATCGGCTATGATGATCATGGTATCAAAATTACACCAATCGACCTATTTGCTTCAGTCGTTTGAATACCTCCTCCGTGTGCGGTGCATCCGCCAACTCATCGGTCAGATCTTGTCCAGCCCAATGTTCATAGTGCTTCCCATCCCTCCAAAGCCTTGAACCGGACACATCAAATACCTGGCCTTTGTAAGCAATCCAGACCTCCGGTTTGTCCTGACCATTCCGAAGGGCCAGTTGCTGACGGGTAATGGCGGGAAATTCACTCATCGTGACTGTTGCTCTGCCGATTTTGACCAAACAATGGATCAGTAAGCATGAAACTTTTTATCTTTCAGGATTCCAAAACCTAAACCTATGAAATCTTTCGCGTTCCTGATCGTTGCTCTTGCCTGCCTGACTTTCTCGTGTTCAGATAAAAAACCGGTTGACCGGATGAACGAAGAGCAACTTCGCGCTTACGCAGATGAGCTTGCCCACAAGTACATCATTACAGACGGCCACGTGGATCTCCCCTTTCGGTTGAAGATCAAGAAATTCGTGGTGGCCCGTGAATACATGGGTATCCCTATCAAGACCGACGAGGGTGACTTCGATTTCGAGCGGGCAAAAAAAGGAGGACTCGATGCGCCTTTCATGTCCATCTACATCCCTTCTTCTTATCAACTTCAACCTGACATGGGCAAGGGGCTCGCAGACTCACTCATCAATATGATTCAGGGCATCGCCCAAAATCTGCCCGAGAATTTTGCCATGGCAAACTCTGTCGAGGATGTACAAGCCAACTTCGCCAAAGGACTCATCTCATTGCCCATGGGTATGGAAAATGGCGCCCCAATCGGCAATGACATCAAGAATGTGCAGTACTTCTATGATCGGGGCATTCGCTACATCACCCTGACACACGGCAAAGACAATCAGATCTGCGATTCTTCTTACGACACCCTGCACACATGGAAAGGCCTCAGTCCGTTTGGACGCGAAGTGGTGGCTGAAATGAACCGGACTGGAATCATGGTGGATATTTCTCATGTGGACGACAGCACATTCTACCAGGTCATGAAGCTGACAAAAGCGCCGTGTATTGCCTCTCACTCATCATGCCGGTTGTATACCCCGGGGTTTCAACGCAACATGAGCGACGATATGATTAAGAAACTTGGTGCAAATGGCGGCGTCATTCAAATCAACTTCGGATCAACCTTCCTTGATTCTGTCGTGGTGAAGCAGAACAATGAGAACAGGAAGAAACTTCAGGCCATCCTGGATGAAAAGAAACTCACCATGCGCGACTCACTGGCCAAACCGGTCATTGATCAATTCAGAAAAGACAACCCATCGCTTTACGCTGATGTGGAAACTGTAGCCAATCACATCGATCATGTCGTTCAGCTCGTTGGCATTGATCACGTAGGCATTGGCTCCGACTATGATGGTGTTGGAGACAGCCTTCCAACAGGACTGAAAGATGTGTCACAATATCCAAACCTCATCTTTGCCCTTTTGAAAAGAGGATACACAGAATCTGACATCGAAAAGATCTGTTCCGGTAATGTGTTCCGTGTCTGGAAAAAAGTAGCTGAGGTCGCCTCCACCATGTAGACTTACCAATAAGCAGCTGTCGGGATAGAAGCTGAACAGCATGAACCAGCGTATCACCATCGTTCTGCGGCACTTCCTGATGGCATATTGCTGCCTGCTGGTGACGGATGCCGTCAGTCAGTCAAGGAAAAAGGCA
>JAEUUD010000140.1 GCA_016787625.1 Cyclobacteriaceae bacterium | reverse complement strand
TTACTGTCTTTGATGGGTTTCTTCTTAAAGAAATAGGCGAACCCCTTTCTAAGTGGCTTCCTGCTAATTCCAGTGATACTGTCTTTGGTATAGACCAGGTCAACCATGGCAGCTGCCTGTGCATAATCCTTGTCCAGCGTCATGAATTGCTGGTGTGAAAGTCCAAATTCCGGATCCTGCTTATTTTTCATACCTCACGAAAGATAAGCGTTGACTCCATGAGTCACAAGGCTGTTACTGGAATGGATTTGACCATCGCGCGTCTGTGTAGACACTCTCTCCCCGAAGCGTTTTGATGAATGCCGTTAACGCAACTTTCTCGCCAGTCGTGAGTTGTAGTTTCTGTGGTTGGCCGCCTGGGCTAAGGCGTGGATCAAGATTGGTATTGCCCGGAACCAACGGGATATTGTTGTAATGCTCAAGCACTTCATCAAAATCAGAAAGGCTTGCATCGTGCATCGCCTCGGTAAGAAGACTTCCATCTGCACGCACAAGGTTGCGGAGCGATGGTGACCTGGTATTTGTCAGATCAGTCGCAGCGGTGCCAATGACGCCGACAACACCGTTGTTTTTTGAATTGGGGTCAATGTCAAACTCCGGTGATCGATGACAACCCTGACAGCCCGCGCCACCTCCGATTCTGTTTCCACCGGGATCAAATTGCGGCGCCATGATGAACAGTTGTTTTCCCTGGTTCTCCTCCGCAGTAAAATTTTGAAATGGCGCATTGTCGTTGGGCGCCATCGCCCTGCCTGCGTCAAACCGGGTGTCAAATGATTGAATGCTCCGTACAAATTGCGAGAGCGCACTTTGAAGTCTTGGCTCGGTAACCTCCGTGTCACCGAAAGTAAACTTGAATAATTCCTGATAATACGGGATCGCTTCCAATTTAGCGGCGAGGTCTGCCAGCGAAGGGTCCCCGCCCACTCCGCTGAATCCCATCTCCTTGTGATCCTGGATCGGTTGGGTCGTCTGGTCCTCAAGGGAAACGGCACGTTCATCCCAGAAAAATCTCGGGTCCGTTGCGAACCTGCTGTTGACCAGGCGCATACTGTGTCTTCCCGTTAAGCCATTAACACCGCTGCTGGCAGTAGCTGTGTCACTAAAGGCAAACTCCTGCTTGTGGCAATGCGCACAAGAGATGGTGTTGTCGGTAGAGAGGTTAACATCATAAAAAAGCACCCTGCCCAGCGTTGCACCTTCATTGGTGATCGCATTGGAAGTACCATTATCCTTGAGGATGTAGTCCGGCTTCGGCTGCGCTTCATAGTTGGCTAGGTTGTCGAGATCAATGCTGGCACCAAAAGTCGCTTTCACTGCTGGGTATGAGCCTGATGAAGGGTCATCCTTACAACCCCAGTATGATATCCCTGCCAGAACAAGCAGTAAATAAATTCTCATAGCCATCGAATGTACAAAGGATGCTGATACTTCTTCAGCATCAACGTTGTCGAAAGAAGAAATCCTGCGTGAAGCGCAGGATTTCTTTTCCATAGCCTTAATTGATGTCCTTTCCCTCTTCCAGCAGTTTGATCATCCCCTCCACCCTGGTCTTACTGCCTGGATCGGGTACAAGGGGCAGCGCAGTTTTGGCAAAGCCCAGCGCTTTTTTGAAGTCACCTGTTGCTGAGTATGCCCGCGCCATACCCAGCGTTGTTGTGTATTCTTTGGGATGTTTGTCGTAATTCAACTTGAAAACCTTGAGTGCATCGGCCGTTTGTTTCATTGACAGCAGCTGGCGGCCGTAAAAGTGAATCTCAATCATGGTCCCCATGGGAAGTGCTTCATCCATGATTTTTCTGGCCTCTTCCACCCGCCCCATCCTTGTGAGTATGGCTGCCTTGGTACTGAGTGTTCTGTAATTGGCCCGGCCCATGATGCGGAAACTGATGGCCCTATCCATCCACGCCAGTGCCTGCTCCAGCTCCATGTTGTTGTCAAGGCAATACTGGGCTGCTTGTATGAAATCTTCGTAGTTTCTCGTCGTCATGAATTCACGTCGGAAAGAAGCCATCTGTAATTTTTTCACATCTGCATCAATTCGAAATGGAATCATCCGCTTCTCCCATGACATGGCTACTACAGCCGAGCTGTCGGTTTGATCAGTGAATTCATACTTCAGCCATTCAACACTCTTGTCAAGTGTCTTGTTTTTCACCGTCACCCTGAGCGCATCAAAGGACGGGTCATAATAGAAACTACCCCAGGATGTTGATACCGTGGAGAATATCAAAGTGCTTTCCGACTCACCCAGTGCAATAAAGAAACCATATGTGCCGGCCGGAAGATCTTTGCCTTCAATTTTTACCGGCTGTGAAAATGAGAACGTGGTATTTTCATTTGCCCCTGCGCGCCATGGCGTTGAGTAGCTCGTCCCGTGTCCCTGGTCGACAAATCCATAGTGAGCGATCGGTGTATTGTAAATCCTGCCTTCCCTCCCCTTCACTCCAGGTCGCGAGTAATTGATGCCAATCTTCACTATGCCGATCTGCTCAGATACTGAAGCTTTCTTATTACCACCATCCGGCGCCGCCGTCAGTGGAAGGATTTGACTAATCCCGCAGAAAGCGGTAGCCATCAATGCCATTGTTAGTAGTGATCTTTTCATCGGTCCATTTGTTTGTTGTGCCCTGTTGTACGGAGCGTGCGGCACGATGTTGCCGGTATTTGGATTGGCGGTCATTAGCTACTACGGCTATATTTGTTCTGATGACGATCCGGAAACTTGCTCTCATGCTACTCCTTGGACTGACGATTCAGGTTGGTTGCGCACAGGAATTTGAGGTAGTCAAGGTCGGGACAGTTGTCAACAGTTCTTATCGGGGTCTATCTGTTGTCGATGATCGGGTGGCATGGGTCAGTGGAAACCAGGGAATGGTGGGGAAAACAATTGATGGCGGCAAGACCTGGGACATTCGTCCGTTAGCGGGTCATGAGAAATTGGACTTCCGGTCTCTCTATGCTTTTGATGAACACCGTGCGGTGATTGCCAATGCCGGATCGCCTGCCAGCATTCTTTTCACCAAGGATGGAGGTTTGCATTGGGAATTGAGCTACACCAACACTCATCCTGAAATCTTTTTCGACGGCATTGACTTCTGGAATGAAAAAGACGGAATCATTTATGGTGATCCAATCGATGGCCGAATGACCCTGATGGTCACATCCGATGGCGGAAGGACATGGAGAACTGTGGCAGATCCTCCTTCCCTTGTGAAGGGGGAGGCTTCATTCGCGGCAAGCGGTACTGGCATCCGATGCATCGGAAATTCCAATGTGATGATTTGCACCGGAGGAATGGCCTCAAGACTTTGGTCATCGTCAGATCGCGGAAATCACTGGACGGCCATCAATCCTCCAGTTAGTCAGGGGACACCTACAACGGGCATGTACTCGTTTGCCATCTTCAAGGATCAGATCACCGTGGTCGGTGGCGATTACTCCCAGGATGCCCTCACCAATGCCAATCATTTTTATTCCCAGGATGGAGGAAAGTCATGGCATGCACCTGCTTCCGGTGTTCGCGGTTACCGTGAATGTGTAGAGTTTATCACCGGGAGTGAATGGCTATCTGTTGGACCTTCCGGCATTGATGTCTCAACCGATGGTGGTGTCACCTGGAGGGGACTTGCCGATGAAAGAGGTTTGCACACAGCCAGAAAAGCGCGCAAGGGGACACTTGTGCTGCTCACTGGGAGCAGCCAGGGTATTTATTCGCTTAAGCGAAAATAACTCTACCCTTTTCGTAGAGCCATCAGCGTCCAGCCTGCCCCCACGAGATCGACAACACCAAAAAGAATAAGCTGCATGGGCGCGATTGAAAGGACCGCGAAAACGACAAACCATACAAAGATGGAAGCCCTTATATATACCGTCAGCGTGAGGAACAATGTATGATTGGACGGCGCCATCAATACATAGTAGAGGCCGACAGCGGTAACGACAGACCCCAGAACCCGGATCCAGACTTCACCTGTAGGCGCTATGCCAACCAGCGAAAGGAGTGTATTGGGGGATACAATCAGAGCCAATCCGGTTGCGAGGAGATAAAAACCGAAATAATAAACAGACCTTGACGCTGCGCTCATAGTTTAAGGGTGTTTGGTGTTTGGGTAGTATGAATGTAAGAAATATTGAAGTGAGTTGTATTCCTCTCCATGCCACCTTCCAACCTTTGAACGTATGCAACCGTTATGACCAGTACCTGTCCTTCTCCAGAGATTACCCGCAGTTTTAATCTTAATTTTTCGCGAATAATGAGTCCTATACGGAATTCAATGATCTTGATTTGCGTTCTGATTTCACTGACTGCCTCATCGCAGTCGGGGGCATCAGGAGCTATCAAAGCATTGATCGAAGAAGGTGATCAGTTTAGAAGGAAGGGGGATGTTCAGCAAGCCCTCCAGCGTTATTTTAGTTCGCTTCATGATGCTGAGGAGGCAAAAGATACCATGCAGCTGATTGTGGTGACCGGCCGACTCGGTGGGCTGTACGAAAAATACAGTCGGTACCAGGAGGCGATACCATACCTAAAAAGGTCGTACAAACTTTTGCATGTCCGTGACAGTGCATTTCTTCTTGCCGGTGTGAGCAACTCCCTTGCATGGACCTATATCAAGATCCACGCAGTAGACTCAGCCATGCAATATGCCGAAGAAGCCGTCCAGCTCTTCCGGTCTACCAGACCACTGGACACCCTCAACTATTGCATTTCACTCGAATCTCTCGGTGAAATATATTCCTTCAAAAAAAGGTATGATGATGCTGAGCGCACATTGATGACCAGCATGGAACTTGGTGTTCACTCCGGCAATGTGGTTATTCAGGGCTTTACCCGCTATGGGCTTGCCCTGAATGCATTTAATCAGGGTAAGGCACCAACGGCGAGCACCTATATCCTGCCCGTTGTCCCCGTTGCGGAAAAGTATGCATCCCCAGAGCTTCTGGCAGACGTTTACAAACTTGCTTATCAGGTACACGACGCGCTGCATCAGGAGAGCAGATCATTGACCTTTCTTCGCAAGTACATGTTGCTGAAAGAGCGTCTCAATTCTGAAGACATTGAGAAAAAGGCGGCCATCATCAACGCCAACTTTGAAATTCAGAAAAAAGAAGATGAGGTTCAGCTACTGAGCCAGCAAAATGCCATCCAGCAGCTCGAAATTCAGCAGCGATCACTTGCGCAGCAAATCACCGTTGGCGCTGTCATCGGATTGCTGGTTATCGCTGCACTCATCTATAATCGCATACAGAGTCAAAGAAAATTTGAACGAAAAGAATTGCTTCGCAAGAATGAAGAACTCGAGCAGGCTAGGAAAGTACAGTTGTCGCTTCTACCCCAAAAGCCTCATCTTGGAGAAACTTTCGAGGTATTTGGAAAGATGGTTACAGCCACCGAAGTGGGTGGAGATTATTTTGATTTCATCAAGCTGGAAGATCACCGAATGTTGATTGCGTTTGGAGATGCCACTGGCCATGGTATGACAGCGGGCATGATGGTGACCATCACCAAAGTAGCACTTCTCAACAACCTCAGTTATTTAAAGGCCTCAAACGATGTTGTCCCTGTCGCTCGGGCCATCAACGATTCTATTCTTTCAAGTGTTTCAGTCAAGGGAATCGGTATGGCGCTTCAGCTCTTCCTCATTGATGCTCGTCGAAATACCATCTCCATGACCTCTTGTGGGATGCCATACCCGATGGTATATGATGATTCGTCAAAGTCACTCGAAACCATTTTGATCCGACAGCCGCCCCTGGGGTTCATGCGCACAGCGAAAATCGAATTGACGGAAGTGCCCTTTGACTCGCGTCACCTTCTCCTGCTGGCTTCAGATGGCATTCTTGAGCGGTTCAGCCCAACCAAAGAAGAATACGGTGTTGAGCGGCTTCAGGAACTCACAAGAAAAAACCCTCCTTCAAAACAAAACCCGGAGGCACTTCTCGATAACATCCTTACCGATACAGAAAGTCATGCACAAGGAATACCTCATCACGATGACATGACAATCCTGTGCGCCAGAAGGAAATAGAAAATTCTATTTTGTCCCAAGATCCAGGGCTGGCTTGACAGCTCCACGGTGGCATGTGGTGCAGTTGACCGCCGGGCTTTCCGACTTCAACCCCTTTATTTCCTTGATCAGGCTTGTGGTCTTTGTCATCATCAGGCTCATCTCTCTTGCGATCTGCTTTTGAGGTTTTTCATCCGACTCCCACCGCTCTGTATTGTGGCAATGTCCGCAGCTTACACCGAGCGATTGGCTGTATCCGATATCCATAATGGCAAGGAGTCTCCCTGCCGGCATTCCTTTCATGGTCTTGATGTTCTTGAATACCGAGTCTGCTGCGCGGCGGCCATTTCCTTTTATTTGCTCACGCAGGCGGGCCAGGTGTTTCGCCCGATCCTGGGCCAGTGAATCCAGTTGTTGATCAGATGATTCAGAAGAATTCGTTGTCAGTGAACTAAGCGAAAGGCTGAGGACAGCAGCCAATGCCAGCAGGAATACTGAACCGAGCTTTGAAGGCTTCATAGGTGTGGGGTTTGACTTGGGTATACGCAAGAACCCTCAAAGTTGAATGCCAACGTCGTTAATTATTGGTCATCCCACTAAAAAATCACCTCATTGCAGGGACTTATTCCCTATTTCTTCTCCAATTCATCGAGGGATTTCTTTGCCCACTTGTTATT
>JAEUUD010000013.1 GCA_016787625.1 Cyclobacteriaceae bacterium | reverse complement strand
CCTCGCTGGCAACCCGTATTACGGCGCCGTGATCGGCCGCTACGGCAACAGGATTGGCAAGGGAAAATTCTCCCTGGAAGGAAATGAATATACCTTGGCCACCAACAACGGAGCCAACGCGCTGCACGGAGGCCCTGGCGGATTTCATAATGTCATTTGGGATGTGGAACCTAAATCATCTGATCAGGGCGAATCACTGGTGATGACCTATATAAGCAAGGATGGCGAGGAGGGATACCCTGGTACATTGACCGCGATGGTCACCTACACGCTCACTGCGAATAACGAACTGGTGATTGATTATGAAGCGACCACAGACAAGACCACCATCGTCAACTTGACGCACCACTCATTTTTCAACCTGGCAGGAGAAGGTTCTGGTGATATCCTCGGCCATCAGATCGTCATCAACGCTGACCGGTATTGCCCGGTAGACGAGGGACTCATACCTACCGGCGTGCTGGCACCCGTAAAGGGAACACCATTTGATTTCATTCAGGCACATCCTATCGGTGAACGCATCAACGGTGAAGATGAGCAATTGCGTTTCGGGAAAGGGTATGACCACAACTGGGTCCTCAACAAAAATGAGGGTGAGTTGTCGATGGCGGCCATCGTCACCGAGCCGACCAGTGGCAGGATGATGGAGGTGTTGACGACCGAGCCGGGCCTTCAGTTCTACTCCGGCAACTTTCTCAGTAAGTCAGAGACGGGAAAAGGAGGGAAGGTCTATGACTTTCGCACGGCCTTCTGTCTGGAAGCACAGCACTTTCCTGATTCACCCAATCAGCCAGCCTTTCCATCAACCGTCTTAAGGCCTGGAGAAACCTATAAGCAGAAGACAGTGTACAGGTTTGGGGTGATGTGAGATGATTAGCTGATGTGGTGATTGGCTGATGTGGTGATTAGTGCAGGACGACGAATGAAGACAACATTCAATCCGTGGAAATCCGTGTAATCCGTGGCTAATGACTTTTACCTATCATTCGGACCAGAAACCCGGCATTTTAACCTCAGAGTTCGCAACGGATGCGCGGAGATCGCGGAGGGAGCTCAACTACCTTCTAGATTCCAGCTCCTGTATTCTGACTCCTGTATTCTGACTTCTGTATTCTGACTCCTGTATTCTGACTCCTTTTAAGTCACAGATTACTTACCCTCAACACATCAGCCATTTTCAAATTGCCAAATTTTCAAATTCCTTTTTAGCCTCCCAGGACTGCTGCGACATGTTCACCCAACGCCGGGCCATGCTTGAAGCCGTGTCCTGACCCGCCTCCCAGGAACACCACATTGCCTGCTTCAGGATGCTTGTCCAGAACAAAGTTGCCATCAGGAGAATTCTCATACGGACAAACACGACTTTCAACCAAAGGGGCATCCTTTAAACCAGGGAAACGATGCGCGATGAAAGCACGCGCATGGGCAAGCACTGCAGGGTCTGAGATCCTCTCACCATCGGTGGGGTCAAATTTGGCTCCCCGCCGATCAACACCAATCTTGAAGCCACGGTTTGCATTGCCTGGAATACCATAATAAAAGTCCTGGCCATCGACATCAACCCAGACAGGCATCGCGTCGTATTGACGGCTTTGGCTTCTGGGTACACCGAAATAGTATGCCTCCTGTTTGCTGCACGTGATCACGTTGCCGAGAACTTCAGGGAAAAGGTAGCCCAGCCAGGAGCCGCAGGCAAAGATGTACGCATCAGCCTTCAGGTGAGTACCGTTAGAGAGTTGGACTCCTTGCATCGAGCCGGACGAAATCTGCCCCGGCTGAACAAAAGCCTGGATGTAAGTTCCACCTTCAGCGATGAATCCTTCGAGGACGGCCTGGCAACTTTCACGTGCCTTCAGGTATCCACCATGACTATCCAGCCAGCCATGATGAAGATCATCCGTTTGAACCAGCGGGTATTTTTTTTGGAGATCACTTTTGCTCAGGTATTCATACTCCATGCTATGCCGCTTGGCAAATGGAATAGAATCGTCAACAATGGGTGTCTTCTCCTCATAACAAAGCCATAGCACACCGGTATTGTAAAAGAGTTTTTTATTCCACCGTTGTTCGTGCTCCTTCCAGAGTTCCAAGGCCCTGACGTTCATGTCGAAGTAGAAGCTGTTGGCGCCATAGGTGGAGCGAATGACACGCGTTTCATCGCCGGAGCTGCTGCGGGAATTGCCGGCACCCCAGGCGTCGATGAGAGTCACCTTGATTCCCTTGCGGAGAAGTGAAAGGGCCGACCACCCTCCGAATGCACCAGCGCCGATGACGGCGACATGCGAAGAGGTACCGAGTATGGGAAGGTCAGGCGTTGCCTGGACAGAGGTAGGTGCAAAGGTGTTGGTCGCCATGCAGGGTCAAGCTGTTATCAGCCACTCATTCACGTTCAATACGATTCCTGTTACCATAGCAATTAACAAGGTGATCGCCACAAGTTTATGAATTCGTTCAGAGGTATTTTTTATTTTCACTACAATCAACAGTAGCAGGAAGATGCCCGTGTTCACCATCCATCCTTCCGGACCGAGTCCGTGGGTGAAGATATTTTCTAATCCCGAGAGCACAGAGAGGATCATAACCATAAGAAAAAACTTCCGAAAGTTGCGGAAGTAGAAGACTTTCAGGTCGTTGGACGTTTCATCGCCGGAGAAAGGAAAGAGAATCCTTGCCAGGATGAACAAGCTGATGGGATAGAGGATCTCAAAGAGAAAAAATGGAAGCCGCCACACTTCAACAGAACGGAGTTCGTAGGTGAGCCACCACTCCTGTACATGAAGTATGAAAACAAGAATGATCCACAGCAGGTGGGGCCAGTACAATTTCACTTTGTCCCATTGATGAATGATATCGGCGATGCCGGACATGATCTGGGTAATGCCAAGACCCAGGATGATAGAGATAAGAACCGTGACGAACTCAAAAGGGCTCATTTCAGCATGAAATTCAAATATTTTCTTTGTTTAAATTCATTCTAAACAAACAAATCAGGATGACATTGTTGTGCTTTGATTGAACGTGGTTGGTGAAGTTACTAACACATTTTTTATGTCTGATGGCAGAGGCCCAAAGCCCAAAAATATGTTTGAAATAATGACATCAGAATGTAGATTTGTGCATCTCCGTATAAAAGGCGGAATCCTAAACCACATGATGAAGCGCTTTATCTCCTGTTTCTCTCCTTGTGTCTTACCCGCTCTCGTTAGTCTTCTTCTCTCTGTCTCTCTTCAAGCCCAGGATATCCCTACGGACCCTGCGGTAATCAGCGCGGGCGAAGCACTTTTTAACGGAAACTGCAAAACCTGCCACCGGGTAAAGACCAAACTCATTGGTCCGGCACTCGCAGGCGTCGAAACCCGCGTCCCATCGGTGAAATGGGTTTTCGACTGGGTGAGAAACCCCGCCAAGGTGATCGCCAGCGGCGACGAATACGCTAACAAGATCTATGGAGAATACAACAAGAGCCAGATGACGGCTTTCTCCAGTTATAAGGACGAACAGATTCTCAGCATTCTTGCTTATGTAAAAGCTGAAGCCGCCAAAGTGGAAGCTGCTCCGGTGGCCGCTGCGGGCGGTGCTGCCGGTGGAGGCTCTGCTGTACCTACAGCCTATCTCGATACCATCCTCGTCGGCATGATCATCATCCTCGTGTTGCTGGTCATCATCCTCGCACTGATTGTCAACGCGTTGCGCAGGTTCCTCAACCAGCGCGACCTCAGTGAGGAAGACCGTGAAGTGGTCAATTCTCCGATCACCTTCGCCAGCGTGTCGAGGAGCCCAGGGTTTATCTTCCTGGTCATCTTTATCGTGGGCACCATCACCTTCAAGAGTGTCATCGATGGACTCTATTCTATAGGTGTTCAGCGCAATTACCAGCCCAAGCAGCCGATCGCGTTTTCACACAAGATTCACGCCGGGCAATATGAAATTGAATGTAAGTACTGCCATACCGGAGCCATGAAGGGCAAGCAGGCCAACATCCCTTCTCCTAATATGTGTATGAACTGTCACTCTCAAATCAAGGAGGGAACCAATACAGGCGCCGGTGAGATCGCCAAGATTTATGCCGCTGTAGGTTTTGATCCTATGACCTCTACATATACTGGCGTTACCAAGCCCATCGAATGGGTGCGTATCCACAACCTGCCCGACCTTGCATACTTCAACCACTCACAACACGTCAACGTCGCAGGTGTTGTGTGCCAGACCTGCCACGGACCTATCGAAGAAATGGATGTCGTCAAGCAGTACTCGGTACTGACCATGGGCTGGTGTATCGACTGTCATCGCAAGACAGACGTGAATACGAAGGGTAATGCTTACTATGACAAGCTGGTGGAACTGCACAGCACTGCCGGCAAGAAAGCCATGAAGGTGGAAGACATCGGCGGATTGGAATGTGCCAAGTGCCACTATTAATATTGACTCACTCGGATTCTCTCAGATAAATAAGGAACGACCAACATATGGGTAATACGAATAAGACGTACTGGAAAGGTTTGGAGCAACTCAAAAATGATCCGGCCTACATTAAGAATGCTGACAAAGAGTTTGTCAACCTTGGTGTAGAGGAGGATCCCGGCCATTCCCGCAGAGACTTTCTCAAGATGATGGGCTTTAGCGTGGCAGCCGTATCACTGGCCGCATGCGAGACACCCATCCGGAAAGCAATCCCTTATGTCAACAAACCCGTCGATGTCGATCCCGGCATCCCTAACTACTACGCTTCCTCCTATATTAATGGTGGAGACTATTGCAGCATCGTTGTAAAAACCCGCGAAGGCCGCCCCATCAAGATCGAGGGCAATGCACTCTCCAGTGTTTCTGGCGGAGGCACCAGCGCCCAGGTAGAAGCTTCCGTACTTTCTCTATATGATAACTATCGCCTGCGCGGACCCAAGATCGGCGACAAGGACGAACAGTGGGAGAACATTGACAAGGAGGTGATGAGCAAGCTGGGCGAGATCGCCGCCAAAGGCGGGCAGATCAGGATCGTCAGCAACACCATACTCAGCCCAAGTACCCTCGCAACCATCGAGAAGTTCAAGGCGAAGTACCCGACAACACAGCACGTTCAGTACGACCAGGTCTCTTATTATGGTATGATGAAGGCTAACGAAGAGTCCTTCGGATCAGCATTCATTCCTTCATATGACTTCAGCAAGGCAAGCATCATCGTCAGCTTTGGCGCTGACTTCCTTGGCACCTGGCTTTCGCCGACAGAATTTACCAAGCAGTACGCCGCTACGCGTAAGATTGATGAAGAGCACCGTGAGATGTCACGGCACTACCAGTTTGAGTCCAACCTCAGCCTGACCGGTGCCAACGCCGACTATCGCACACCACTTCGTCCTTCACAAAGCGGTCTTGCTGTTATTCAATTGTACAACCTGATTGCAGCCAAAGCCGGCAAGTCAACCATCGACGGCGGCCTTGAGAATGTAGCCAACCTCGACAAGGCAGCAGAAGACCTGTGGGCTAACCGCGGCAAGTCTGTGGTCGTGTCCAGGTCTAATAATAAGTCTGTACAAACAGTCATCAACGGCATCAACGCCATGCTCGGCAATTATGGATCGACGATCCTTCCGAACATGGCCGTTAACTTCCGCAAAGGAAATGATGAAGCCATGTCTGCTTTCATCGAAGACGCCAGTGGAGGAAAAATTGACGGTGTCATCTTCTACAATTGCAACCCGGTGTATGACCATGTAGCCGGTGCAAAACTGGAGGCAGCACTGAAAAGCGTGGCCCTTACCGTTGCAACGAACTATACCAAAGACGAAACGTCCTCTGCAGTCAATTACAAGACGCCGGATCATCACTACCTCGAGTCGTGGAATGACTTTGAACCCAAGAAGAATTTTTACAGCCTCTCTCAGCCGGCCATCACGCCGATCTTCAAGTCCCGCCAGGCACAGGAAAGCTTCCTTGTGTGGGCAGGTGAGAAGAATGTTGATTACTTCAGCATCGTAAAAGATAATTGGAGAAGCTGGTACTACGCCAAGAACGGCGGAGGAATGAACTTTGAGTCATGGTGGGACAAGTGTCTCTATGACGGTGTGCTTGAACCTGGTGCGGCTGATGCAGCTGCGGCTTCGTTCCGCGGGGACCTTGCGGCGGCAGCAGCAGGCATTGCATCACGCTACAAAGCCGGCAACACCGGACTTGAACTCAGCATCTACGAAAGCTATGCGGTGGGCAATGGCTCTCAGGCCAACAACCCGCTCTTGCAGGAACTTCCTGACCCGATCACCAAAGTGGTTTGGGATCACCCTGTAACCGTTTCACAGAAAGACGCTGCCGCTCTCGGCTTTACAAACGATGGCGAAAGCAATACTCAGTTTGGCACCTTGACAGCTGGCGGAAAATCGGTCAGCGTTCCTGTCTTGATTCAACCTGGACAAGCGATTGGCACCATCGGGATTTCTCTTGGTTACGGAAGGACGAAAGTGGGTACCGTTGCCGAAAACCTCGGCGTCAATGCCTATGCATTGATGGACGGCAACTCCCTGGCGGTCTACGAAGGCGTATCCCTCACCAAGACTGACAAAGACTTTCAACTGGCGCAGACGCAAACACACCAGACCTACATGGGCCGGGAAAGTGTTATACAGGAATCAGTTCTCAGTGAGTTCAAGAAAAATCCTGCTGCCGGACGCGACTTCCCGAAGGTTTCCAAATGGTCAGAGAAAGTTGATCCTGCCACGCTCAGTTTGTGGAAAGGACATGACTACAACAACCACCATTGGGGAATGTCGATTGACCTCAATACATGTACAGGTTGTGGATCATGCATTGTTGCCTGTAACGTGGAGAACAACGTAGCCATGGTGGGTAAAGACGAAGTCATCCGTCGTCGCGAAATGCACTGGCTGCGCATCGACCGCTACTACAGCAGCGATGGCAAGCATGGCGACTACCAGGCACTGGAGAAAGCTGCTGAAAACCCTGAAGTGGTGTTCCAGCCGATGTTGTGTCAGCATTGCAACAATGCGCCTTGCGAAACGGTTTGTCCTGTTGCGGCTACAACACACAGCACGGAAGGCCTTAACCAGATGACCTACAATCGCTGTATCGGTACACGCTACTGCGCAAATAACTGTCCTTATAAAGTAAGACGTTTCAACTGGTTCAAGTATCACGACAACCGCCAGTTCTATCAGGCCAACCCGGCGATGAACACAGACCTTGGCCGTATGGTGCTCAATCCTGAGGTGACCGTACGCTCACGTGGTGTCATGGAAAAATGTTCATTCTGCGTTCAGCGCATTCAGTCTGGTAAGCTTGCTGCAAAGCGGGAGAGACGCCCTCTGAAAGACGGAGAAGTGATCACCGCATGTCAGGCTGCATGTTCATCCGGAGCCATTGTATTCGGAGACATGAACGATCCCAACAGCGAGATCACCAAGCTGCTCAAGATTGAGCGCGATGAGAAGCGCCCTAACGGTATTGATAAGAAAATCGGAAACCCAAGGGCCTACCGAGTGCTGGAAGAAATCGGCGTGAAACCGAATATTTTCTACCTCACCAAGATCCGCAACAAGGATGAGGCAAAGGCAGAAGCATAATTAAGAAAGACAGGAAAGAAATCGAGATAACAACCTATGCAAGCAGAATCAGTTTTCAGAGAGTCCCTGGTAACCGGCGGTAAGACCGTCGCCGATGTATCGCAGGACATCAGCTGCCAGGTGGAGAACAAACCCACACGGCTTTGGTGGACTGCCTTCGGCATTTCACTGGTACTGCTGACCTACGGCGGCTATTGCTGCTGGATGATGCTGTGGCACGGCATCGGTATGTGGGGTTTGAACAAGACAGTAGGGTGGGCCTGGGACATTACAAACTTCGTCTGGTGGGTCGGTATCGGTCACGCCGGAACGCTGATCTCTGCGATCCTCCTCTTGTTCCGTCAACGCTGGAGAATGAGTATCAACCGCGCCGCGGAAGCCATGACCATCTTCGCCGTTATTTGTGCCCTTAGCTTCCCTGGTTTTCACATGGGTCGTTTGTGGCTGGGATTCTACTGGGCATTCCCGCTTCCCAACGCATTCGGATCACTGTGGGTAAATTTTAACTCACCGCTCCTCTGGGACGTGTTTGCGATCGGAACATACTTCTCCGTATCGCTGGTATTCTGGTACATGGGCCTCATCCCTGACTTTGCAGTGATCCGCGACAGGGCAGTACGCATGGGCCACATGACCCGCGCCAAAATCTACAATGGACTCAGCTTCGGCTGGGATGGCGCTGCCAAGACCTGGATGCGCTATGAATCTGTCGCGCTGATCCTCGCCGGTCTGTCAACACCGCTCGTACTTTCTGTGCATACGATTGTATCCATGGACTTTGCCACGTCGGTTATCCCGGGATGGCACACCACGATCTTCCCGCCATATTTCGTTGCGGGCGCTATCTTCTCTGGCTTCGCAATGGTGCTTACCCTGTTGCTGGTCACAAGAAAAGTGTTCAAGCTCGAAGACTACATCACGATCTACCACGTGGAGTTGATGAACATCATCATCATCGTCACGGGCTCTATCGTAGGCATTGCCTATATCACGGAGTTCTTCATCGCGTGGTACGGACAGGTTCCTGCTGAGAGCTATGCGTTTATCAACCGGGCAACCGGCCCTTACTGGTGGGCATACTGGTCGATGATGACGTGTAACGTGATCTCGCCACAGCTGTTCTGGTTCAAGAAATTGCGCACCAACCTGGTGGCAACCTTTATCATCTCTATCATTGTGAACATCGGTATGTGGTTCGAGCGCTTCGTGATTATCGTCACCTCGCTGCACCGCGACTATGTGCCTTCGAGCTGGACCATGTTCCACCCGACGATGTATGACATTGGACAGTACATTTTCACCTTTGGTATTTTCTTCACCTTCTTCTTCCTCTTCGCCAAGTTCTTCCCCGTGATCAACATGGCCGAAGTGAAGAGCATCGTGAGGGCAACATCAGAGAAAAAGAACAAAGCACATTAACGAGACAAGAATGGCTTCGAAAGAAAACTTTTTGGTAGGAATTTTCGACAACGAAGAAGTGCTGCTGCACGCCGTAGAAAATATCCGTGACAAAGGAGTGAAGATCAAGGAGGTTTATTCTCCTTTCCCTGTCCATGGACTCGATGAGGCGTTGGGCTATCGCCGCACACGTCTGCCGATAGCGGCTTTCCTTTTCGGAATGACCGGTACCATCACAGCACTTTCTACACAGATCTGGATGCTGGGCTTTGACTGGCCGATGATCATCGGAGGAAAGAACTTTTTCTCCATTCCGCCATTCATTCCGGTGACATTTGAATTCACGGTACTCCTTTCCGCCTTCGGCATGGTGGGAACCTTTCTTGTGGTTAGTGATATGAAACCATACAAGTGGCCCCGTCAGTATGATATCCGCAGTACCGATGACAAGCACGTGATGGCTATTGATCTTGGCAGCAACAAGATCGGCAAGGAAGACATCCGCCGGATATTGAAAGACAATGGCGCTTCGGAAGTAAACGAAAAAAGCTTTTAGTACATGACGATGACAACCATGAAAAACGCACTGCTCGGATTCGCCGCTGTATCGCTCCTCGGATGCGCGGGTGGCGACAATCCCGGTCGTGAATATGCACCCAACATGTACCACTCTGTGGCGTATGAACCCTTGAGCCAGATCACCGATGAAATGGCAGGCGAGTGGGTCAATGCCCTCGACAACGGAAGGGGTGAGTATTTTAACTCCAACAAGTACAATGAGTTCCGCATGAATATGCGGACACCTCCGGCGAACACCGTCAAGCGCAACAAGTTTGGCTGGCTTCCATATCGCAGCAAAAACGTACCTAAGGACAGCGTAGACATTGTTATCGGAGCATTGAAGAGTCCCCTGGATTCAAGCGCGGTATATGCTGTGGAAGGTAAGGCGTTATATGAAGTGTACTGCAAGCATTGCCACGGCGCCAACGGCACAGGTGACGGCAAGGTTGCCGATAAGTATGCCGGTGTAGCCAATCTCAAAGGCGACTCTTACCTCGCCATGTCAGAAGGACACATCTTCCACGTGATCACCTACGGCGCAGGCCTGATGGGTGCACATGGCTCTCAGGTAACTCCCGAAGAGCGCTGGAAGATCGCACGTTATGTGAAGACTTTACAGAAACAAAAATAACCAGCACGAAATGAACGATACACACGAAGTTTCTGACGAAAGATACATCTTCAAACCGGAGACACGGACCAAATTGTTCCTGTTACTGGGTGCTGGCTTAGTGGTTTTTGCACTGGGTGTTTATATGGCCATGAACGCCGGACACGGCGAGCATGGTGCCGCAGAACATGCTTCCGCTGCCATTGATAAGAACATGGTGGCCAGCCTGAGCGCTCCGGCAGAGGCTGCTGCAGAAGGAGAGCATCATGGCAGCGCCCCCTGGCTCAAGAGAGTGTACACCACCCTGTGGATGAACAATGTGTTTTTCGCAGGGATCGGACTCATTGGATTATTCTTCATCGCCATACAATATGCTGCGCAGGCCGGATGGTCAGCAGGAGTGAAGCGTATTCCGCTCGCTATGGGTCATTGGATTCCCATCGCCGGGGTGCTCATGCTTGTGCTGTGGTTTGTCGTCAAGGCGGATGTTTTCCATTGGACGCACGCTGACCTGTATAATGCGCAAAGCCCTGACTACGACAAGATCATTGATGGCAAAGGAGGATACTTCTTTTGGCCGATGGCCAAGGGCAGTTTCCCGATCTTCTACGTTGTTCGCATGGTCGCTTTCTTCGGACTGTGGTATATGTTCTTCCTCTGGATAAAGAAGGAAATGCTCGCTGAAGATCTGGATGGATCCAACCAACACTGGCTTTCTGCCCGCAAGTATTCTACGATCTTCCTCGTCATCTTCGGATACAGTTCATCCGTAGCAGCCTGGGATTGGGTCATGAGTATCGACACACACTGGTTCAGCACCATGATGGGCTGGTATGTATTTGCCAGCTGGTGGGTAACTGGTCTCGCATTGATCACCTTTATCGTGGCGCTCCTGAAAGAAGGTGGCTACCTCAAGGTGGTAAACGCCAACCACCTGCACGATCTTGGTAAGTTTGTCTTCGCATTCAGCATCTTCTGGACGTATATCTGGTTCAGTCAGTTCATGTTGATTTTCTATGCCAACATTCCTGAGGAGACGGTGTACTTTGTACAACGCCGCACCGTATCACCTTACAGCTGGATTTTCTTTGCCAACCTGTTCCTCAATTTCGTGTTGCCCTTCCTGCTGCTGATGATGCGTGATTCCAAGCGTCATATCGGAATGCTCAAGGTGGTGTGCCCGATCATTATTGTCGGACATTGGATTGACTACTACCTGATGGTGACACCTGGTGTCATGCAGGGTAACGGCAGCCTTGGCCTTCTGGAAATAGGAATGGGAATGATTTTCCTTGCCCTGTTCCTGCTGGTGACATTGAGCAGCCTGGCGAAGTTTCCGCTTGTTGCGAAGAACGACCCGATGTTGAAGGAGAGCCTCGGACACCATATTTAGAAAAGGAGAGAAGGACGTTAACGATACTTAATTATGATGAGTTTAATCATTGGTTTTGGAGTAGTACTGATCCTGGTGATCGTCTTTATGATCTTCCGGATCACCAACCTCGTCAACCTGGTCAAGGGCGACAGAGAGAAGGCTGACTCCGGAAACGGAATACACGCCTTCCTTTTCATGGCTTTCATGATCCTGTCGCTGATCGGCTTTTTCTGGTATTCATATGCCCACTTCGAAAAGTACGTTCTGCCTGTTGCCTCTGAACATGGCGTGGTGACGGACCACCTCTTTTGGATCACGATGGTCATTTGCGTGGTGGCGTTCACCATCATCTTCATCGTCATGTTCTGGTTTACCTACAAGTACCAGTACCAGGAGGGAAGAAAGGCATCGTATACAGTCGACAATCATAAGCTCGAAATTCTCTGGACGCTCGTCCCGGCCGTTGTGATGGCACTCCTTATTTTCCGCGGTCTCCGCACCTGGAATGAAATTACCGGCCCTGCTTCCAAAGAGGCCATTGTCATTGAGCTTGTAGGTCAACAGTTTTCATGGATGGCCCGATATCCGGGGCCAACGGACCAGGAGCTTGGCAAATTTGACTTCAGACTCATCGACGCAACCAACGAATTTGGACTCGACCTCACCGATAAGAACTCCTTTGATGATTTCAAATCTTTGGAACTTCACCTTCCGGTAGGCAAAGAAGTGCTGCTGAAGATTCGCGCCAAGGACGTACTGCACAGCGTGTTCCTCCCGCACTTCCGTGTGAAGATGGATGCGGTGCCTGGCATGTTGACCACGTTCAAGTTTGTGGCCACCAAGACCACACAACAGATGCGTGACGAGACTGGCAATCCAAACTTCAACTATGAGATGGCATGTACGGAGATCTGCGGCAAAGGCCACTTTTCCATGCGCTTCCCTGTCGTTGTTGATGATGAAGAAACATACAACAAGTGGGTAGCCAGCCAGGAAGCATGGCTCAAGGCAAACCCCGACTACCTGAAGCGGGTACCGGAAAACCTTCGTGAGCTGGCACTGATCAAGGCAGGTTTGACACCTGATAACGGCTCCGGTCAGCACGAAGAATTACAGACAGTATCCAATCGATAATCCGAAGAACTACTACCATGGCAACTGCAGATATTAAAGTACACACCGACGCACACCACGATGATCATGAGCACGATCATGAACATCATGGTAATTTCTGGACGAACTACATCTTCTGCCAGGACCACAAGGTTATTGCCAAACAGTTCCTCATCACAGGGATGGCATGGGCGTTAATCGGTGGTATACTTTCCGTTATCTTCCGCCTCCAGCTTGGCTTCCCTGAAGCCTCACTCGAATGGCTGCGCCCCATCCTCGGTGGATGGATTACACCTGAGGGAAAAATTGACTCGGAGTTCTACCTTGCTCTCGTCACCATGCACGGAACGATCATGGTGTTCTTTGTATTAACGGCAGGCCTTAGCGGAACATTCAGCAACTTCCTTATTCCGTTGCAGGTAGGCGCACGCGATATGGCGTCCGGCTTTATGAACATGTTGTCCTATTGGTTTTTCTTCCTGTCCAGCGCATTCATGTTTACGTCCCTGTTCATTTCTACAGGCCCTGCCGGTGGTGGATGGACTGTTTATCCTCCCCTTAGTGCGTTGCCCCAGGCGATACAGGGCAGTGGATTGGGTATGACGCTGTGGTTGATCTCTATGGCATTGTTTATCGTGAGTACACTCCTGGGAGGTATCAACTACATCACCACGATTATCAACATGCGTACACAGGGTATGTCGTTTACGCGCATGCCGTTAACCATCTGGGCATTCTTCTTTACCGCTGTTATTGGTTTGCTTTCCTTTCCCGTGCTTTTTGGTGCGGCACTGTTGCTGATCTTTGACCGCAGCTTCGGAACGAGCTTCTTCCTTTCAGATATTTATATCGCAGGCGAAGCGCTTCCTCACGTAGGCGGCAGCCCCATCCTGTTCCAGCACTTGTTCTGGTTCCTCGGTCACCCTGAAGTATACATTGTGTTGCTTCCAGCACTCGGTATCACCTCAGAAATTATTGCGACCAATTCGCGCAAGCCGATCTTCGGATACAAAGCCATGGTTGGATCCATGCTTTTCATCGCCATCCTTTCGTTTGTTGTGTGGGCGCACCATATGTTCGTTACGGGAATGAATCCATTCCTGGGATCGATATTTACCTTGCTCACGTTGATCATCGCCGTGCCCTCGGCAGTTAAGATATTCAACTATGTCACTACTCTCTGGCAGGGTAACCTTCGGTTTACATCCGGTATGCTGTTTTCCATTGGACTGGTTTCGTTCTTCCTCACAGGCGGTATTACGGGCTTGTTCCTTGGAAACTCCGCGGTGGATATTCAGTTGCACGACACCTACTTCGTGGTGGCACACTTTCACCTTGTGATGGGTAGCGCGTCATTCTTTGGTATGATCGCGGGTATCTATCACTGGTTCCCCAAATTTTTTGGACGGATGATGGATGAAAGACTGGGAGGTATACACTTCTGGTTGACATTCGTCGGTGTGTACATGGTGTTCTTCCCTATGCACTACATAGGCATTGCCGGATTCCCACGACGCTATTACTCATGGACCAACTTTGAAGCGTTCAGCTCTTTCACGGATCTGAATATGCTGGTCAGTATTGCTGCAATCATTACACTGGGCGCGCAATTTATCTTCTTGTTCAACTTCTTCTATAGCATCTGGCGAGGCCGCCTGGCTCCACCAAATCCCTGGGGCGCGACAACACTGGAGTGGACAACACCTCGTCATCCTCAGCACGGCAACTGGCCTGGAGAAATTCCTGCTGTATACCGCTGGGCTTATGACTACAGCAAGCCTGGTGCAAAAGAAGATTATATCCCGCAGACGATTCCTTATTCTGAAACACCCGAGTCCAACCTCCCTCATGAAAATGAGCTGGTGAAACTGGAGATGGGCAACTCAGGAGCCATCGTAGCCGGCGATAAGAAGCACTGACGGCCGACAAATTCCATTGACCTTACCAGCGACCAGACGGTTCCATAAGCTCTGCTTAGCAACCCTGGTCGCTGTTTATTTTCTTATCCTCGTGGGCGGTATTGTACGGAGTACAGGATCAGGCATGGGCTGCCCAGATTGGCCTACATGCTTCGGCAACTGGATACCGCCAACAAGTGTCAGTGAACTGCCTGCCGATTACAAGCAACAATACGCTGACTACCGTGACCGGAAAAACCAGAAGTTCGCCAGGTACCTGACTGCATTCGGATTGAATGATACAGCCGACAAGCTTGTGAATGACCAGGCTGTACTGGAGGAGGCTGACTTTAATGCCGTTAAAACCTGGGTTGAATACGTCAACCGACTGGTGGGTGCAATCATTGGACTTTTGATTATCGCACTTTTTATAAGCGCCATACCGCTGCGAGGTTCAACACGTGGATTGTTTAGCGGTTCGCTGGTGCTGCTTATCCTCGTTCTGTTTCAGGGCTGGTTTGGTTCCATTGTCGTCTCCACGAATCTGACTGCCTGGACGGTCACCGTTCATATGTTCCTCGCTATTGTGATGGTAGCCCTCATTGTGTGGCTTTGGGTGCGATCAGAACCTGTAGGGCCACCGGTAGCCAGGGGAGTCAGGCCTTGGCTCCTGGCAGGAATGGCGACTTTCCTGATCCAGATATTCCTGGGTACCCAGGTACGCGAAACCCTCGATCGACTTGCTGCCTCAGTACCCCGTGAGGCATGGATTGCACAGGCTGGCGCTGACTTTGTTATCCATCGCTCATTTTCCTGGGTGGTGATCCTTGTGCAGGGTGGCATCTATTTTCAATTGAGAAAAACGAGTGCGGAAAAGACTTTACACCTTGTCTCATTCCTCTTAATTTTGTGCTCCCTGTTGACAGGGACAGCGATGGCATATTTCAATGTACCCGCAATCATGCAACCCATCCATCTTCTGGTGGCTATCATTTCTGTGGGCTGGATGTACCAGATCTATCTCCAGACCTATGGCACACCTGAACCGGCACTTGCAAAATGATAACCCCTCAATCAACCGGATCCCTTTCAATACCTCTCAAGGCACTTGCTTATTGGGAATTGCTGAAGCCCAGGCTGTCGGCGCTGGTGGCCTTCTCATGCGCATTTGGGTATAGTCTGGCAACAAGGGGAGAAGTCAACTGGATAACCTTGACCATTTTGACGGCAGCAGGATTTCTTCTTTCAGGAGCGTCCGTCAGTATCAATCAAGTGATTGAACGTGACCTGGACGCGATGATGGACCGAACCAAATCAAGGCCGCTACCCACGCATCGTGTAACGGTGCAGGAAGCCATCATCTTCTCGATGGTGTGTGCCATGGTGAGCCTGGTGCTGTTGTGGATGTTCACCAATCCACTCACCGTGATGCTCTCACTCGTTTCATTGATCCTTTATTGCTTTGTATACACGCCGCTGAAGCGCGTGGGACCTATCGCGGTTTTTGTTGGAGCCTTTCCCGGAGCTTTGCCACCATTGCTGGGCTGGATAGCTGCAACTGGGTCTGTAGCGCATGAGGCGTTGATCATTTTCGGGATTCAGTTTGTGTGGCAGTTCCCTCACTTTTGGGCGATCGCCTGGGTGGCAGATGATGACTACAAGAAAGCAGGATTTAAATTGCTTCCCTCAGGCGGAGGCAGAGATCTTAACACTGCCATTCAGATCATGATCTACACGATGTTCCTCATTCCGTTGGGATTGTTACCGGCCAAGTTTGGGATGACAGGCCTTGACTCTGCCATTGTAGCAACGGTATGTGGTGTGGCTTTTTTCGCACAAACGTTTTCTCTTATGAAGACCGGTAGCCGGCAATCAGCGCTTCGCATCATGTTTGGGTCATTCATTTATCTGCCCGTTGTTCAGATTGCTTACTTGTTGGATAAAATCAATTGATGGGATATGAGCAAGGTGGATGACATGAAGATTGTTGAGGAACCCAGGAAGCCCCTGGCAATGAATCCAAAGAAGTTTGCCTTGTGGCTTTTTATGGCTACAGTGGTGATGCTGTTTGCCTCATGGACATCGGCCTACATTGTCAGACAGGCTGAAGGCAATTGGCAGTTCTTTGAGCTGCCTGGGATTTTCACTTTTTCAACAGGAATTATTCTGATCAGCAGCATCACCATGCAGATCGGTTACTTTGCCGCCAAGAGTAACAGCACTGGGCGGTTGCAGCTGATGCTCATCATAACAGCCGTGCTGGGCGTGATTTTCCTCGGGGCCCAGGTCCTGGGGTGGGGTGATCTGGTGAGCAAGAGCGTTTATTTTGTAGGCAACCCTTCCGGGTCATTTGTCTATGTAATCACTGGGTTCCATGGATTGCACATCGTCAGCGCCCTCATTTTCCTCTTGATTGTTATGCGATCAGCTTCCAGGGATCGCATTCATTCAGGGAATCTGGCTCAGATCGAAATGTGCACCACCTACTGGCATTTTCTTGGCTTCCTGTGGGTCTATTTGTACATATTTCTAACGATAAATCGATAGAAACCTGATTGATAATTCATCCATTCGGTAGTAGATTAGCGTCATAATAAATACCTGAAATAAACCTTTCTATGGATCATTCGACCGCGGCAGTTTCACCTGGGAAAAGCGTATGGGATGGTGGTACATCCCCGATGGGCGCCAGCTACGGCAAGCTCATGATGTGGTTCTTCCTGATGTCAGATGCCTTTACATTCTCAGGTCTCTTGATTACATACGGTTTGGTGCGTTCTTCAAATCCAGCCTACGATGGCGCGGTTGAGGCCTTCCAGTTTGCCACCACCCATTGGCCGATTCCTGAAAAAGTATTTGATGCTGTGCCCTTCCTTCATGGTGTAGAATTGCCGCTCGTGTTTGTAGGATTCATGACGTTCGTACTCATCATGAGTTCGGTTACGATGGTGTTGGCCGTTGAAGCCGGACATCGGATGGACCGGGTAGCTGTCGAAAAGTGGATGCTGTGGACACTCGTTGGTGGCCTCACTTTCCTTAGCTGTCAGGCATGGGAGTGGACGCACTTCATCATTGGCACAGACACGCCTACCATGATGAATGTCTTCAATTCCAAAACGGGAGTGTGGGACCAGGTCGGCGTATTTGGAGCAAACCTCCATGTTAATCAATATGGACCGCCTGCTTTTGCTGATTTCTTTTTCTTTATCACGGGCTTTCACGGGTTTCACGTATTCAGCGGCGTGCTGCTGAACTTCCTGGTATTCTATAATGCCGTCACAGGTGTTTATGATCGCCGCGGCCACTATGAAATGGTGGAGAAAGTCGGCTTATACTGGCACTTTGTAGACCTTGTTTGGGTATTCGTGTTTACATTCTTTTACCTTGTTTAAGATAACTTACTAACCATGTCGCATAAGGAACCTCAAGTCGTCGTCCTTCCTCCGGACAAGGAGAAAATCAAGAAGTTGTGGCGGGTAGCGCTCATACTTCTCGCTGTAACGGTTGTTGAGTTTATCATCGCCTTTACATTGCCCCATGGAGCCATGAAGACTTTTCTCTTTGTGTTCCTGACCATCGTGAAAGCCGGGTACATCGTTGGCGAGTTTATGCACCTTCGCTATGAAGTGAAAGTCCTTTTTTGGGCTGTACTTATTCCCATGATTTTTGTTGTTTGGATGCTGGTTGCTTTCGTTTACGAAGGCATGATGATCATCCCTCAATAGCCATACCTAACCTTACCACGAAGGCTAGGGTGTCGACTCTAGCCTTCTTTATTTAAAACCGTGAGAAAGAAGTCCTACCTGTTCCTCGCATTACTGCTTCCCGGCCTCGTCTTTGTTTTTCTTAAGTATGCTGGCTCCAATCAGTTCGACATCCCTGTTCTTCATGAGCAAGGTATCGTTGGGCTTCCAGGCTATTGCGGGCAGTCCCCAACAGTGCCTTACCATTTACCGGATTCAATTTGGGAGTACCTGAATGGCAAACGCAGATCAGCAAACGTCATTGCATTTCCAGACCATGCTTTGACTGAAGCCCCCGGTATCCTCAATGCTGTGGCCCGGGAGGTAGGTGATAATGACGTGCTGTTGGTTGATGCTGACTTGCTCCAATTGGATAGTGCTTCCATGGTGAAATTAAGGACATGCATATTTGCTGTTCAAGCGCCTCGACAAACAGTCTTGTTTGACCATGAAGGTCGTATCAGGGGTTACTATGACATTCGTTCCAGGGATGAAGTGGATAGGCTCAGGGTGGAATTGAAAATACTCCTCAAGCATTATTGACATGGAAGACAACAAGGAACCACACAGGAAGCTTATCATTGCACTTTCCATACTTATTCCCATCGTTGTAGCTGTTCTCTTTAAGGTTCAGATTAAAGGCTATGACTTTTCGTTTCTACCGCCCATTTACGCTACCATCAATGGGATAACAGCTGTTCTGCTGGTTGTATCCTTTGTTGCTATTCGGAACAAAAAGCGGTTTCTGCATGAGACCATCAACCGGTTTTGTATTTTCCTCTCTGCTGCCTTTCTCATCATGTACGTGATTTATCACATGACAAGCGAGCCAACAACCTTCGGAGGAGAGGGGGTGATGAAAACCATCTATCTGATCATCCTGATCTCACATATCTTGCTCTCAGTGGCGGTAGTTCCTATGATTCTCTTTACGTTTTCAAGGGCCCTTGCGGGAAATTTTGAGCGTCACCGGCGTTTGGCTAAATTTACATTCCCAGTATGGCTCTATGTAGCCATTACAGGCGTTCTGGTATATATCATGATAAGTCCTTACTACAAGTGAAACGTCTTTTACTCATCGGCTGCTTCCTTATGGGTCCTGTTGCAGGTGCCGTTGGCCAGTGTGCGATGTGCAAGACCACCCTGGAAAACAATGTAAGCAACGGGAACATTGGAATAGCTGCAGGGATTAATACAGGCATTCTATACCTATTCTTTGCGCCATACCTCGCTGTGGCTGTGATCGCGTATATGTGGTATCGGACAACTAAATCGAATGAGCAACACGAG
The DNA here is from genome assembly GCA_016787625.1 of Cyclobacteriaceae bacterium. GTDB lineage: Bacteria > Bacteroidota > Bacteroidia > Cytophagales > Cyclobacteriaceae > ELB16-189. The sequence goes on along the minus strand of JAEUUD010000013.1, from coordinate 17,796 downwards.
CTACCGAAAGGCCCTGTTTACCGGTAAGTGCCCGGCCTGCAGAGAAGGATCTATTTTCAAGCATCCGATTTCAGAAGTCATGCATTTTGCCGAAATGCATCCGCAATGCCCTGTATGCGGCGCCGGGTTTGAACCTGAACCTGGATTTTATTTTGGTTCTATGTTCATTACGTACGCCTTTAACGTTGTGCTTGTCACGCTTGCCGGTGTGACCATGTATTATTTCTGGAGCCTTCCTGAGTGGCTGTTCCTGCTGTTGGTTGCCGTCATTGCTGTGGGCATCATGCCCTATTCTTTCAGGATGTCACGGGTGATCTGGCTGTACTGGTTTGGGGGCCTACGCTATAACCAACGCAATTCCTAAACTCAGTTTTGGTATCTTCGTTACCACGTTGATACACATGTCTCGTCGGATACTCGTACCGCTCATTCTGGCTGTCTCTCTTATCGCCTTTGGTTATTGGCTTCGCCTTCGGTACAGCGCTCAACTTCCTGATGTTGCAAGAACTTCCATTGAAAATAGCATCAACGAGGAATACGAAAAGGTTGATCGGGAAGCGAGTGCGATTCTCCGGGATTCACTGGATGTTAGCTCCAGAACGTGGGATAACTCCCTTAATTACTTTGTCTATGTAGACAGCACCGGTGTTAAGGCCTGGAACAGAAATGAATACATCCCTGAATTGTCGGCATGGACGGCCCTCGATTCATTGTCCTTTTTTTCCAATCAGCGTGGAGACTACTTGCTTAAGAAATGGCCTTTTGGGAAGGGGTTTCTCTTTCATGTGCTTACGCTGAAGAACAGGTATCACATCACCAACAGCTTTCTCTCTCCGGACCTTAATGAAGACATATTTGCCTTCAAGGACCTTGATCTTGCAGGCCCTTCTTCACCTTCAGGCATACCCATCAGGCATTTTGATCAAACGTTATTCCATGTATCAGCACCTAAAGTAGAAGTGGCAGACAGTGCATGGTCTTTTGGTTTCATTCTGGCTGGGGTTGGGATGCTGTTCATGGCCATCTCTTTGCTGACAAGGTTTCTTCAGAGTCGGTGGGGAGCCGATATCGGTTTTATCTTTTTGCTGGTGTCGATCTATGCTGTACGATGGAGCATGGTGCAGTTTGGATTTCCAGCGCTATTTGCTCAGTCCGATATTTTTGACCCAAAGATCTTTGCCTCATCGGCCCTCAATGCAAGCATGGGAGACCTGTTATTGAATGCCATAGGGGTGCTGCTACTCATTGTATTCCTTTTCAGGAATTTCAACAAGCTTAATGTCGTGCGGTATGTCCTCTCAAGGGAAGGATTGACCAGATGGATTGCGGCTATTATTTGCTTGTTGTTGTCATTCTTTGCTGTCCTTTTTTCTTACAATTTCATTGAAGTCATCTACCATAATTCATCACAAACCCTTGATATATCACAGGCGGTACCGCTAAACTGGGTGAGGGTTGTTGCATTTCTCGCGGTGCTTACCGGGACGATAAGCGCTTTCCTTTTTGTACACATGCTCGTCAGCCTGAGTCGTCATCTGGTGCCTGAAAGCAACGCTGGATTTTTGGTGATGATCCTTATTGCAGCGGTACTCTTTTTTGCTCAGTATGTGGTGTCTGGAAATGACAACAGTATTTCCCTGGTCACCGCCCTGATCTTCATTCCTCTTATCCGATGGTTGAGGTTTGACAAACTGGAATTCAAGTTCACTTTCAGGTTTTTCATCTATCTGGTTTTTAGCCTTACCGTTTTCAGCGTACACCACTCTTTGACTATCCGGGTATTTCATATGGAGCGATTGGTGAGGGATCAGTTCCGATATGCGAAGGATTTTCTTACCGAGCGTGACGTATTTGGAGAGTATCTGCTTGAGCAAGCGCGACTAAGGATCGCCGCTGATCAGTTTATTAAGGCCAGAATGGCGAGCCCCTTGTTTACCAAGAATGCAGTCATTGACAAGGTGAAGCGTGTTTATCTGAATAGTTACTTTGACCGATATGAATTGGATGTGACAACCAGAAGTTCTTTGGACACCACGAACCTGACAACAAGTAATCTGCCCGCAAGTGGTTTTGTGGCGACAGGTTACCCCGGTATCCTATATGCCGGAACCGCTTCAGGTGAGGCCGTTCGAAGATATCACGTCGGCATTCCGATTGAATATCAACGTCCGGTTGGATCAGTCGAACTGGACCTTGTCCTTAAGAGAATCGTACCAGACAATGTGTTTCCTGAGCTTCTCGTAGACAATCGATTCAGTCAGATTTACCGAAACAGAGACTTTAGCTATGCAATCTTCAGGCACGGCAGATTGGTCAACAGTTTTGGTTCATTCAACTATGAGCGTGACTTCCCCAAGACGCTGTTGGGTGAAGCTTCTATGTATGATAGGGGCCTGGAAGGTACCGGGTATTTTCATGTCGGACTTGAAGAGTCGGAGTCCGCGGCGGCAATTGTATCGGCACCGCTTCATAAGTGGTCTTCCTTTGCCACAAACGTCAGCGCGTGGTTTGTCATCGGGTTGATGGTGCTCCTTGTGGTACAAGGAATGGCGGGTGGTATTTCTTTGTTGCAGGGAAGCCAGATAGGGTATACGGCCCGGATTCAATTGTTCTTGTTTCTGGCATTTGTTTTACCCGTCCTCGCTGTTAGTATGACCACATTGACCTGGTTAGGACGGTCCAATGAAGCGGCCACTAAACAGGATTTTCTGGAGCGGTCTGCAGCCATCAGTCAACGTGTGGAAGGATTTATATCTGTGGATTCTGCGGGAGCCATGCCGTCATTGGAAAACTGGTTGGTGGAAAACGCGCCCGTTGTTAAGACAGACATTTCAGTGTATTCTCCTGAAGGAAAACTGTTTACTACCTCACAGCCGACGCTTTTCGAAGACCGCTTGCTCTCCACGAGGATGAACCGTGAGGCGTTTAGGGAAATTGTTATCGAGGGAAGCCGTAACGCAGTCACGAATGAACGAATCGGAGACCTTCAGTACAGTTGTGCCTACACGGCGGTACTTTCGCCTAAGACAGGGCGACTTATCGCTGTTGTCAGCCTTCCATTCTTTGAGTCAGCCACCTTTCTTCAACGAGGCCAAACAATGATCCTGGCCAACATCCTCAATGTGTTTGTTATTGTATTCCTGATCTTTTCGTTTCTTTCATTCCTCGCAGCGGGTAATTTGACGTTTCCAATCAGATTTATTACCCGTAAACTAAAGCAGACCACCTTCACAGGAGAAAACAAACCGATTACGTGGAAGACAACGGATGAGATCGGCTTACTTGTCAATGAGTATAACCGTATGGTTCTAAACCTCGATGACAGCAAGCGCGCGTTGGCGCAGAGTGAAAAGGAATCAGCATGGCGTGAGATGGCAAAACAGGTAGCTCATGAGATAAAGAATCCCTTGACTCCGATGAAGTTGACGTTGCAGCAAATGGAGCAAGGCCTTGGTGCAGGAGATCTTTCAACAGAACGTTCAAAGAAGTCTGTCGCTGTGCTGCTCCGTCAAGTGGAGATTCTGAATGACATTGCTTCCTCATTCAGCTCTTTTGCGAGGATGCCCTCGGCTGTTCCTCAAAGATTGGATCTTATCAAGGCACTGACTGATATCATAGGGCTTTTCAATGCAGGAACAGGACCTGGGATTACACTAAAAGTACCTTCTCAGCCATTATGGATATCCATTGATCCCAGTGCTCTCCATCGGGCTATTTCCAATATGATTATCAACGCCATGCAGGCAGGATCTGATGACAGGCCATTAGCGATTGAGATTACAGTGAGCTCAAAGGGGCCCGTGGCACATGTGGCCATATCTGACAATGGAGTTGGCATTCCTGCGAGCCTGCAGCCTAAGGTGTTTCAGCCTCAATTCACAACAAAGCAATCTGGCACCGGATTGGGCCTGGCAATGACACGTCAGGCCATTGTACAAGCCGGTGGGAGGGCTTGGTTTGAGTCATCCGAAGGGAAGGGCACCACCTTTTATGTTGAACTTCCAATTGTGGAATAAATATGGCCATAGTACCCTTGCGTGTAACCTTTTGCTCCATTTCTGGTATTCATAAATAACCAACTTTCCGACTAAACCAGGGATTATGCTCAAGAACTACCTCGCTGTTGCTCTTCGCAACATTGTCAGAAATAAGCTTTTTTCCTTTGTCAATATCCTCGGCCTTTCTCTGGGCATAGGCAGTGCCCTGCTGATCTTCATGTGGGTCAATGATGAGCGGTCGGTGGACCAGTTCCACACCAAAATTGATCGCTTGTATCGGATCATGGAGAATCAGAAGTACACCGATGGCAGGCTTTTTACCTTTAGTTCAACACCAGGCCCAATGGCCCCATTCATTAAGGATAAGTTCCCTGAGATTGAGTTGGCTACTCGGATTACCTGGCCGGTGAACAACCTTCTGGAAGCCAATGAAAAGGTGTTCTTTCAACAGGGGCGTTACGTTGACCCTGATTTTCTCGAAATGTTCAGTTTGCAATGGATAGCCGGTGACCGGTTGACTGCTCTTAACAACAAAACGTCCATTGTGATCAGCAAGGAAATGGCAGAGAAGTACTTCGGTAATGAGGACCCTCTGGGAAAAGTTTTTGTGATGGATAAGGATGAGTCATTTACCGTAACGGGTGTTTTCGATAATATCCCGACGTCCTCTTCGTGGTCATTCAAATACCTGTTGTCTTTCCAGTATTTCTGGGATGAGAACGGCGGCTGGCTTCACCAGTGGGGCAACAACAACATACGCACATGGATATTAGTCGCTGAAGGTACCAATCCGGCAGCGCTGGATGAGAAGTTGAGACACGAAATCAAGGAGCACGAGAAAGACTCCAATGTTGAACTTTTTATTCAACCGCTGGGTGAGGCGTACCTCCATGGTAATTTTGAAAATGGCAAGCAAAGTGGCGGCCGAATTGAGTATGTAAGAATTTTCTTTATCGTTGCGATTTTCGTGCTGCTTATCGCTTGTATCAATTTCATGAACCTGGCTACGGCACAGGCATCCAAACGAGCGAAAGAAGTAGGCTTGAGAAAAGTGATTGGCGCTTTTCCGCACCAACTCTTCAGACAGTTTATGGGTGAGTCATTTTTGACGGTTTTTATTGGAGCAACGCTTTCTTTGCTGTTTGTCCTGGTTGTATTGCCTTACTTCAACGACCTTACCGGCAAGCACCTCAGCTTATCGCTGCTGGATGTCAGTGTAGTCCTTACCTTCCTCGGTATTCTTTTCGGTACAGCCATTCTGGCGGGCACCTATCCAGCACTTTTTATTTCGGATTACAAACCTGTGCAGGTATTGAAGGGCCAGCTAAGTGCAGGGGCTGGAGCTTCAGCCTTCCGAAAAGGATTGGTGGTTGTCCAGTTTTCACTTTCCATGATTCTGATTATTTCCACCATCGTGGTGTTCAGACAAATGCAGTACATGGAGAACCGCGAGATTGGTTTCGATCGGGAAAACCTGTTTTACATTTGGATGCAGGGAAGTATGTATGATAAGTGGGGCACTTTCCGTGAGCAACTTTCCTCCATGCCGGGCATTGAACAGGTTACAGCGTCAGGACAACTACCTATCGACATTGGAAATTCAACCTATGGTGTCGAATGGGAAGGCAAGAATCCTGATGATCGTATTTTGTTTACCATTCTTACCGTTGACTATGACTTCCTCACGACCATGAAAATGGAAATGCAGGACGGTAGAACCTATGACAGGGGTATCGTGACGGACAGTGCTGGCTTTATTGTGAATGAAGTGGCGGCAGCAAAGTTTAATTTCAAGGAAGGCGCTACGAATCAAGACCTGACCGTGTGGGGAAGAAAAGGCAAGGTTCTTGGTGTTGTAAAGAATTTCAATTTTGGTTCACTTCACAATCCGATTGAGCCGCTTGTCATGCGAGTTCCGAGCCAAAAAGGCGAAAGTCTTAGCTGCCTGTTGGTGAGATCAAAGGCCAATGAGTCACAGGTGGCATTGTCGTCTGCAGAGAAGCTGTGGAAGGAGTATGCTCCGGGCTATCCCTATGAGTATGCGTTCCTGAACCAGGATTGGGAAAACCTCTATCAGGCTGAGGGTCAGCGAGGCAAGATATTTAATGCTTTGGCAGGTCTTTCCATTGTTATTTCATGCCTTGGGTTGTTTGGATTGTCTGCATTCTCAGCGGAAAGACGCACGAAGGAACTGGGCGTCCGCAAAGTGCTTGGCGCTTCAGTGCCCGGACTTGTAGGATTAATGGGAAAAGAATTTGTTGTGCTGGTACTTTTGGCAACCATCATTGGATGTCCGATCGGATGGTATATCATGAATGGTTGGTTGAAGAACTATGCATTCCATGTAGAAGTGGGATGGATTTCCCTGGTGGCAGCTGCGATGTCATGCATGATCGTTTCCCTGGGTACGGTTGCATACCATTCACTGAAAGTGTCCTCGACGAACCCTGCGGTTTCTCTTCGGTATGAATAGGTGGGAAGGTTAGGTTCGCTTTCGCAAACCTTGCATCACCTTGTTGGAAAAGACAAAATCGTCTAACTCCGTGACATTGGAGTGAGTGATGTCAGCGCTGGATCCTTCCCAGAGTTTTCTCCCTTTGAAGAGAAACATGATTTTCTCACCAATACCCATGACCGAGTTCATATCGTGGGTCACAACGATGGTCGTGATGTCAAACTCATGGGTGATTTCTCCAATCAGGTCGTCGATGACAATGGAAGTCTGTGGATCCAGGCCTGAGTTGGGTTCATCACAGAACAGGTAATTAGGGTTGTTGACTATTGCCCTTGCAATACCAACCCTTTTTTTCATTCCGCCGGAGATCTCCGAAGGCATCTTTTTATTTACATTCTCAAGGCCGACGCGCTTCAGACAGAAATTCACACGATCAAGTTTTTCATCCGGAGACATCTTGGCAAGAATTTCAAGAGGGAACATGACATTCTGCTCAACATTCTTGGAATCAAACAGCGCTCCTCCCTGGAAAAGCATTCCGATTTCTCTTCGGATCTCGGCTTTCATTTCTTTATCTGCGTCCGTAAAATTCCTAAGGTCGTAGTAGACATTTCCTTCATCGGGAGTAATCAGTCCGACAATGCACTTAAGCAATACGCTCTTTCCAGTACCGCTGGATCCAATGATGAGATTGGTTTTTCCCTTATCGAACTCACCAGAGATGTCCTCGATGACGGTCCGGCCACCAAATGATTTACTGATGTTATTGACCTTGAGCATGGCTTACCGTACGTAAAGCAGTTGTGCAAGCAAGTAATCGGCAGAGAGTACAGCAATCACACTGGTGGTAACAGCTGCTGTTGTGGCTATCCCTACTTCCAGCGCCCCGCCTTGCGTGTAGTATCCCTTGAAGGAAGAAATGGAGGAGATGAGAAAAGCAAACACAAACGACTTGATCATGGCAAAAGTGATCGAGTAGTCGTCGAAGTAGAACCTGATACCATAGATGTAGTCGGTCGGTGTAATGATGCCGGTAATGTTACCCACCAGATATCCAGCGATCAGGGAGCTTGCTCCGGCTACAACAACGAGCATGGGATACATAAGCAGGGAGGCAATAATCTTTGGAAACACGAGGTATGAAGCGGAATTGATGCCCATGACCTCCAGGGCATCGATCTGCTCGGTGATACGCATGGTGCCAAGGCCTCCGGCCATACTTGACCCTACTTTACCGGCAAAGATGACGGCAATGATCGTGGGCGCCAATTCGAGGATGGTCATTTCGCGCACTACCTGGGAAATGACATACCGCGGAATAAGCGGACTCACCATGTTGTATGCTGTTTGAACAGTCGTCACAGCGCCCATGAAGCTTGAAACCAGGGCAACCAATGCAACGGACTTGAGCCCTATCTGAACACATTCCTCAAGGACCAACCGGTAGTTGGTTTTGAAGGATTCCATGCGGACAACGGTCGAGCCCAAAAAAAGTATATACTGCCCAAAACCCTTCATGAAATGATTTAACTTGCCCTAAAGATAAATAATTCTATGAGTAAACTGGCGGTCATCACCGGAGGTACGAAGGGTATTGGCAGGGCCGTAGTCGACAGGTTTGCAGCAGAAGGTTTTGATATTGCTACCTGTTCTCGTCAGGGCGATGCACTGGAAGGATTGAAACGGGACATGGCTAAGTACAAGGTCACTGTTGATGGATTTGTCGCTGACTTATCGAATCGCAAGGAGGCAGAGACTTTTACAACCTGGGTTCTTAGTCTGGGTAAGCCCGTCGATGTACTGGTCAATAATGCAGGAAGTTTTCATCCTGGTCATTTGATTGATGAGCAGAATGGCACGTTGGAATCAATGATCGGGGCTAATCTTTACAGTGCTTACTATACGACCCGTGGTTTAGTCAAGGAAATGAAGCGGTTAAAGAATGGCCATGTCTTTAATATGTGCTCTGTAGCCAGCATCAAGGCGTATCCCAACGGTGGTTCTTATGCGATCTCCAAGTTTGCCCTGCTGGGATTTACCAAAGGACTGCGCGAAGAACTGAAGGACCATGGCGTTCGGGTAACCGCTGTTATTCCGGGTGCGACACGCACATCAAGCTGGGACAGCGCACAGTTGCCTGATGATCGTTTTATCAGGCCTGAAGATGTTGCTGAGGCCATCTACGGGGCCTATTCCTTGTCTGCTAGGAGTGTTGTAGAGGAGATACTCATCAGACCGCAGCTGGGTGATATTTGAACTCAGTCGTCACAACGCTAAACCATTTTGGTGAAATAAGGGTTAATTTTGTGTAGACATTTCGTTTTGTGGATATCCAAGTCAAAAACCTTCGTCAATACTGCAACAGCCTGGTCAGCTACTCAAGACGTCTTACCAGGGAGGTACGCATTGGTGATGTAGCCCTGGGCGGCAGCAACCCCATTCGGATTCAGTCGATGACCACCATCGATACCATGGATACAAAGGGGTCGGTAGAACAAGCTATTCGTATGGTCGATGCTGGATGCGACTATGTAAGAATCACAGCGCCCAGTCTTAATGAAGCACAGAACCTGGCTGAAATCAAAAAGGAGCTCCGTGTCAGGGGATACTCCGTTCCGCTGATTGCAGATATTCACTTTACCCCAAATGCTGCTGAGCTGGCAGCAAGAATTGTTGAGAAGGTACGCGTGAACCCTGGAAACTACGCCGACAAGAAGAAGTTCGAGGAAATTGACTACTCGGATGCTTCGTATGAAGCAGAACTTGAGCGCATCCGCGCAAAGTTCTCTCCATTGGTAAAGATTTGTAAGGAGTACGGCACAGCGATGCGCATTGGTACAAACCATGGTTCTCTTTCAGACAGGATCATGAGTCGCTATGGCGACACGCCGCTCGGTATGGTCGAATCGGCGCTGGAGTTTCTACGGATTTGCGAAGACCTGCAATACTACGACATCGTTCTTTCCATGAAAGCCAGCAACCCCCAGGTAATGATACAAGCTTACCGATTGTTGGTCAGTAAGTTGGATGAAGAAGGCTTCCAGCCATACCCATTGCATCTGGGAGTAACCGAGGCTGGCGATGGCGAAGACGGCAGGGTTAAGTCTTCCGTTGGTATTGGGACCTTGTTGGAAGATGGCCTTGGTGATACCGTCCGTGTTTCATTGACCGAGGAGCCTGAAGCTGAAGTGCCTGTTTGCCGTGAACTGGTTAAACGGTATGAAACGAGGCTACCGCACGATGCTATACCCGAAATCAACACGTATCTAATCAACCCTATTGCATATACACGTCGTCACACCCGTGAGATTGTTGGGATTGGCGGGCACCAGGTGCCAAGGGTTATTGCTGATTTTTCGATGAAAGCATCAATTACACCAGCATCCCTCTTTGCTTTAGGTTATCAATATGCCGTGCAACTGGATAAGTGGAATATTGGTGACATGGCATGTGATTTTATTTTTCTTGGTGATCGTTTAATCGATTTTGAGACTCCCGGAACCCTTGGTATTGTATACAACCACAGCACATGGGTAGCGAACCGACATCAACCAAGAACATACCCACTGATGCGGCCAAATGAGTATCTGAAAGATCAGGCTTGTTCTCAAGAGTTGAACTTCGTCATGGTACGTATCAGCGATATCACCAGGGACCTGATGATGCGATTGAAGGATGACACAACAGTTGTGTTGGTGATTGAAACGGATAACAATCATGGATACGCGGAGCAACGGCGATTATTTGTTGAATTGTTGAATCAAGAGTGCCCTGTCCCTGTGATTATTCGGCGTACATATCATGACTTATCTTCTGACCAGCTCCAATTGTATGCTGCGACCGACCTGGGAGGATTATTGATTGATGGTCTTGGTGACGGTGTTTGGATTACGGCGAAGCAATGTGGATCAGATCATGAGATCAATCGTACAGCTTTCAACATCCTGCAGGCAACACGCACGCGGATTTCCAAAACAGAGTATATTTCTTGTCCATCTTGCGGGCGGACACTTTTTGACCTTCAGGAAACGACTGCGAAGATTCGATCAAGAACCAATCACCTCAAGGGTGTCAAGATTGCTATCATGGGTTGTATTGTGAATGGTCCCGGGGAAATGGCGGATGCTGATTACGGTTATGTCGGTTCAGGCCCTGGTAAAATCACGTTGTATCGAGGCCGCAATGTTGTCAAGCGTAGTGTACCAACGGCTCAGGCCGTTGATGAATTGATTGGTATTATCCGTGAAGATGGGGTATGGGTTGAAACGAATGATAAGTAACATGGAACAAGAGGATAAAAATGAGAAGAAGTTCACCTTGAGAGGATTCCTGTCACTTGGCGAGGTAGGAGCGTATTTCTTCAGGAAGAAAGACCCGACGCGTCCCCGTAACATCAATATCCGGATGATGCATGGGATCAACAAGATATCCATTGTGGTTTTTCTCCTTGCTGTTCTATACCTCCTTGCGAAGCGCTTCCTATTTTGAACATCGAGTCATTCCGTCTTTATTGCCTTGCAAAGAAGGGAGTGACGGAAGAGTTCCCTTTTGATGAAACGACCCTGGTTTTCAAAGTGATGGGTAAGATGTTTGCCCTTACCAGTCTTGACCAATTTGATGGCATTAGCTTGAAGATCGAGCCCGAGGCGGGAGTGGCATTGCGCGACCGATACGATTTCGTGCAGCAGGCGTATCACATGAACAAGAAACACTGGATTACCGTCGTTCATCCTGAGGTGGTAGCGGGCAAATTACTGTGTGGTTTGATTGACGGCTCATATGATCTGGTTGTCCAGGGGCTTACTAAAAGTCAAAAATTAGCACTTGATAGCTTATAGGCTATAAATCAGCAAGTTATTATGGTTACAATTACCTCAAAACGGGCATTACTTGGGGTTATTTCCGTAATTTTGTTGATTGCAATCTAATCCACTCATGGGCAGGGCCTTACCCCTTCTTATTGTCGTCATGATCCTTGGCGCTTGTACTCAGCGCCTGGTTTGCCCTGCCTATCAGAGTTCGTTCATTTATGACAAAGAGGCTGTAAGGAAGAAGTTCAGCTATTTCAAGGAGGATTCGACACCTAAGGTGTATACAGCCAGCAAAAGCAAGTATTTAATAGCGGTGCCAGAGTCCTACAGAAAGAAGTATCGGAGAATGCAGACGGTGGAAATGACACCCGTGTATCCGGTGATTCCCGATTCCATCAAACAACAGCAGGAATTTCAGCTTGCCGAAGCGGACCCCCTTGACAGTCTTGGCCGGAAACCTGGTGATCAACCCGACAGCATCTATGCTATCACCAAAACCAAGGAGAAGTACAATCTTGATCAGGATCTTTATATGTGGTACTTCAGGGAACTGCTGGTTCTTCCTGATGTGAGAGCTGCTATGGAGAAGAAGAATGAAGAAAAGGGTGGCCCAGCCACTGCCGCTGCGGAGAAAAAGGAGAAAAAAGGAATGGCAGGATTTTTTAAGAACCTGTTCAAGAAGAAGCCGAAGAATGACTCCGCGGCTGTCGCCCCTCCGGTTACCGACGTCAATGGACTTCAGCCCCCCAAGGAAAAGAAGGGGGGATTGTTCAAGAAAAAGACCAAGGAAAAGGAAACTCAGCCTAAGAAGAAGGAAGACGGCGATGGCTTCTAGCCATTCTCAGTCAAACAGGGTCATGTTTCCAAACTGATCAGCTGCTGGTGCTGGAAGAATCATGGTACGATCATTCTTACCTGGATCATTGATCTGCGACGCTACGGAGTAGTGATCCACCAGCCCTGAAAAGACACCGAGCATTCCCAGGCAAGCCGCTTCATCTGCTGAATTCAGCCAGGCTTTCTCACTGCCTGGAGCAAGGATGGCAGGCATTCTCTCTGAGAATGGTAAAACCGACGCGTTGGAAATGGTGGTGATCAGGTTGAACGTGTGGTGAACATTTCCCTCAGCATCATCGAACTCTTCCCAGAGTGCTGCCATGCCAAATGCACCTTTATCAGGTAGCGTAAATCGATAAGGGACGGATGCCTTCTTGCCAATTCGCTTCCAAACGTAAAAGCCGTCTGCGGGCACCAGACACCTGTGTTCTCTTAGCTTTTTCTTAAGAACGTTTTTTTCGCTGATCACCTCGGCGTGAGTATTGATGATTCGCTCCCCAAGGGCTTGCTTATTGCCCCAAACCGGCGTTGCCCCCCAATAAAAAAAAGAGACTCCTTCCGGACTTTCATTGGTAATTACCGGGAGCAGGTGTGTTGGTGCTGCATTAAACAGGGGGCGATACGCTTCTGTTGGATCGGCTCCAAACCTTTCCGTAATGGCTGTTGCTTCGAGGGTAAGGGAGTACCTGCTGATCATGATGTTGAGCCGATGAACGCCAAGGCGCGCTTCTCAGACCAATATAGACGATTCTTTTCAAAGAGGGCAAAACCGACGTGACCGCCTCGCTCTGGATAATCCAAAGTGACCGTACCGCTGGTGGCTGCGGGATAGCAATCCGTACTTAGAAATGGATCATTCTTCGCATTGATGACCAGCGTGGGTACCTTTATATGATTGATGAAGTGAATCGCGCTGCATCGGGTATAATAATCCACAGCTCCTTTGAAGCCGTGCAGGGGACCCGTGAAATGATCATCAAATTCCATCAGCGTCTTGATGTGGTCAAGTCGCGTGATATCAAGCACCTCACGGAGGAGGTGAGCTTTAGCCCTGACCTTTAACGAAAGGCTCTTGAGGAACCGCCTGGAATAAATCCAATTGGATGGCTGTTCCAGCACCAAACAGCTCGTATGGAGATTTAATGGAACCGAGATAGTCACTGCTTTCTTCACAGCGGCTGATACCCCTGGTTCACCAAGGAATTTTAGGGTAAGGTTTCCCCCAAGGCTAAAGCCTATGAGATATACCTGGCGATACAAGCCGGCAGCATGGTTGACGACCGTTCTTAGATCATCCGTAGCTCCGCTATGGTAGAAGCGCATCTGCCTGTTCATTTCTTCTCCGCAGCCCCTATAGTTCCAGGTCAGCACGTCGTACCCGGCGTTGAAGAATGCCTTGGCCATACCTCGAACATAGCTTCGCTGGGTGTTGCCCTCAAGACCGTGACTGATGATGACGCATTTGTCAAGACGGTTGCGATACCAATCGATATCCAGGAAGTCGTCGTCTGGGGTGAATATTCTCTCGCGCTCTGGCTGGATAAACTCAACCCTACGGAGTAGGGAAGGATATATCGTCTCCAGATGACGATTAAAGAGGAGTGAAGGAGGGCGATAATCGCTCATGGCACCTTCACCACTTCATCCGTTCTTTCAGGGAAGTAATGTGTGCCAGGTGGTGATCGCCATGCCATGCATACATCCCAGTCATCTGATCAAGTCGTGCTTTTTTCCCTGTGGCAGGATGGATGAAGTCTTTAGCCCACATGTCAGGGGTCAGCTTGTTGGCAATGGCTACCCATTTTACATGCAGCGCCTTCAGTAGTGCCAGAGAGATAGCAGGATCTTCTGTGGTTTCAGGGGTTGTCGCCCATCCTTTCTCGTCATAAGCCTTGATGGTCGGTGTTGATTCAGTCAGTGACCATTTGACGCGGATAAATGCATTCATATGACTGTCAGCCACGTGATGAACCACCTGCCTGACGGTCCAGCCTCCTTCACGGTAAGGTGTATCGACCTGACTTGAAGTCATTCCTTTGATAGCGGCCGCAAGACGGTCGGGCAACGTGGAGACCCTGTCGATGAAAGAACGAAGCTCTTCCTGTGTAATCTGGTCCTTGGCAACGTACTTGCCAATGGGGTATCGTAAATCAATGTCCATTTGAGAGTGATGTTTAGCGAAAAATAACGGGAGAACCCCGTTTCAGTTGTTGTGCTTAATGACTTCTTTCATTTCCTCGTCAGTAAACGGCTTATTCAGCTTCACAGGTTTTGTTTTTCGCTTCTTCCTGACGCGGATATTCGTTAGTTCAATAAGCATGGAAAATGCTACGGCGAAATAGATGTATCCCTTAGGGATCACGTAATGCAGGGCCTCGAGGAAGAGCATAAATCCAATGAGGATCAGGAAGCCGAGTGCGAGAACTTCCATCGATGGGTGCTGCTGTATAAAGCGGCTGATGGTTCCGCTAAAGAACATCATGACGATGATAGAAACGATCACTGCAATAATCATGATGATCACTTTGTCGCGATCCACGATGCCAACGGCCGTGAGGATTGAATCAAAGGAGAAGATAATATCGAGCAGGATAATCTGAACGATGGTGCCAGTGAGTGTCACGGTGGGGGACTTTCGCTTGCCCGTTCCGTCTCCTTCGTCATCATCTTCTTCGCCTTCCATCTCATGGTTGATTTCCATGGTGCTTTTGGCAATGAGGAACAAGCCGCCGAAGCCAAGGATCAGGTCACGGCCGCTCACAGGCAGGTCGTGAGACATGGCCCAGTTTTGGGGTATCGTAAACAAGGGCTCCGTAAACCCGATGATCCAGGTGATGCCGAGGAGGAACATGATCCGGACAATCATGGCCAGTGCAAGACCGGTATTTCTTGCTCTCCTTCGTTGCTCTTCAGGGAGCTTGTTGGAGACAATCGAGATGAAGATGATGTTGTCAATCCCTAAAACGATCTCCAGAAAGCAGAGGGTAAGGAGGGCGAGCCACGCATCTGCTTTAAGAAAAATTTCCATTACTAAAGGGAGTCAGGGGTGTTACAAGTCTTGAAATTAGCTAAAGGTCACTACAATTAAAATGCATGCGTTTAAAAGAAAAGCCGCTTTCCAAGGTCAGAAAGCGGCTTTTTTAGTGTTCATTCGACAATTAATCGCGGTGTACAACCATCACTTTCTTCCGGGTGAGTACACCTTGAGCTCCCATATCAATCTGCATGATGTAGACCCCACCTGACAGATCGCTAACGTTGAGCGTCTTGGTCTGAGCACCTTCAGGAATTGAACTCCTGAGTGTTACTCTTCCGGTTTGGTCAACCAATTCCACATTGGCAGCCTGTGCCAACGGACCTGGAAGTTTGATGGTCATTTCCCTGTTGGCAGGGTTGGGGTAAACAACGACTTGTTCGGCCAGAATCGGTTCAAGTCCTGTTACGACACCAGGGTCGTTGATAGGCTCGAACAACTCAACCTGGAATACCTCATAAGGAGGAGTAGATTCCTGCAGGAAGATGGCCAGCACCAGGTCGTCCGGATCGTCGTACAACTTGGTCGGGCCTGGAGTCCAGACAAACGGACCAAACGATACCGTTGTGAGATATGGAATGGTCGTCGTGATGGGCGTACCAGCAGCCGACGGGAGCATCTTCTTCACAACATATTCGAAGGACGTTTCGCCGCTCTTGACCAGCGATTGCTTGGTACCTGACAACGCAGTCACTGGAATATTCTTCTCCAGGAGTACTACATGCATCAGCGTGTTGGGCTGTATGCCGCTGATCGCCTTGGCTTCGACATCGAAGGTGATGGAAACGCTGCCATCTGTTGCAGGCGTTGCCACAATATTTCTGATATCAGCTTGTGCCAACTGCAAGGTCCTCAGGTTATACAGAGGTTGTCCCCATGTAGATACCAGTCGATCCTGCGGATCTTTTTCACCATCAAGTACCGAGCGAGGTGTTGATACAATGTTGTATAGTAATGCCCTCGAACTTGGATCAGCCGGGTTATCCTGGTTGAATGGATCGTTGGCGGGGAAGTTGAGGTGATAGTTCAGCTTCACGACTTCCGTTCCAATGCCGCCGATGAATGTTTTCACATAGTCATTCTCGGCCTTTTCATCCGCGCTTGAATTGCTTGTGCTGGTAAAGCTTTCCAACAGGATGGTGCGTGTGCGATCACCGATGCGGAAGTTATCCAGTGAGAAGCCTTCCTTGGTCACATCTGTTTTCGCGCCACCGAGTGCAAACCGGAACACAACTTTGCTTGCTCCAGGTCCGATAGGATCCAGCACATGCTTGGGTGCTATCTGACCTTCAGGCACGTTGGGTGTAGCAGGAGACGTAAATCCGCTCCAGCCAAAGTCGCCACCTATCTGATCTCCGGGCTTACCGGCAAGACCCTGAGCGGTGAACCAATCTTCACCATCGGCTATCTGACCGAGGGTCGTCCAAACCTTGGCTGGATCGGCCACATTGAGGTCGTCGAGTGAGAATTGAAGTACAACGCCATCAGAGTTCTCCAGCTGAACAGCACTATTGAACGATATCATAGGTCTGGTCAAGCTGGCCAGGTTAAAGCTCGGTGAATACAACGCTGACTTTTCAAGATCAGAGTACCACCTTCCAGCAGGTAGAGGAGGCGTCGGTGTCTTGTTAACAGTCAGGTTCGTTTTCCAGATACCTGCACCATTGGTGATGATGGTTGCCGGATCATTGAACCGCATGACATTGGGCGCAACAGGAGGGAAGGCGGGAGGTGCACCCCATTCCCACGACATCCTGCCGGGTGCTGTAGCAGCAGCCATCTCTTCAACGGTTGCCCCAGTACCCCATACCTGCCAGTTACCATGACCGGAAGGATTGGTTACCGGAGTGACTTCAAAGTCCTGAACATACACTCCAGGAGGAGTAGGAGGTATCGTCACTGGAGGTGTAAGGTCTACCCGTGGCAGAACGACGATGTCTCTATAGTTGTTGAATGGAATCGGCAACACATTGGGCGGTGATGGAGGTGCTTGGAGGCTGATGGTGTTGATACAGCCGATAGCACTCGTCACCTTCATGTCGAACTTGTACTTGCCGGGCAAAGGATATGTTGTGGAGACGCTTGCGCCGCTCGCGTTAGCCGCAAAAGTCGGTCCACCACCGGGGTTGTCGAAATCCCATTCGATCAAAGCGATGCCTCCTGTTCCTGCAACGGTTGATCCATTGTCGAAGAAGTGGAAAGTGTCGGTAATCGAGACACCATCAAGCCTTGCCTTCACATTGGGGATACCGCCAACCGTAACGGTTCGCGATGTTGCGCCAACGACATTGGTTTGAACAGGTGTGGTATACGGTACAGATTGACAACCCCAGTTTGATTCAGCAGTGAGGGTGACTACATAGTTCTGGGCGATGCTGAACGTGTGGGGGAATGAATTGACTGGTGCCATCGTAACGACGTCGTTCACGTTAGGCGCCTGTGCCTGTGCATCGCCAAAGTTCCAGTGGTAATTGGCGATGGTATTGGGATTCGTACCGCCTGGTGCGGGTGCAATGCTGGAAGGGTTCGGGGCAGCACCTGCATTGAAAACGATCGAATTGTCAACACAGTACGCTGCTGCTGTAGGCACATTAGGGCCCAACACGGCGGAGAGCTGGAAGTTTGCAATCGGATTTGGTGTGATACGGATGATCTGATATC
>JAEUUD010000139.1 GCA_016787625.1 Cyclobacteriaceae bacterium | reverse complement strand
ACAAAGAGCTCGGCACTCCTGCAGCAAATGCTGAAAGACGCCGGCTTTACGGTTCAAGACAATGTCGGCGGCATGCCCACGGCCTTTATAGCAACCTATGGAACAGGAAAACCGGTGATCGGCATTCTCGGCGAGTTTGATGCGTTGCCAGGTGTCGCCCAGCAAGCGGTTCCCGAACTCGCACCCATCACAGGGCAGGTCGCCGGCCACGCATGCGGGCATCATTTGTTTGGCGTGGCTTCTGCCGCTTCAGCAATAGCTGTGAAAGACTGGCTGATCGCTAACAAGAAACAAGGAACCATACGGTTCTACGGAACACCCGCTGAAGAAGGTGGCTCCGGAAAGGTGTACATGGTGCGTGAAGGATTATTCAATGATGTTGACGTAGTGCTGAACTGGCATCCTGGAGCTGCCAACAGCGCCGGCTATGGTTCATCCCTGGCCAACAAGACAGGCAAGTTCCGATTCTATGGCGTTGCCTCCCATGCGGCGGCATCACCTGAACGTGGACGCTCTGCACTCGATGCTGTAGAAGCCATGGATGTCATGGTCAATATGCTGCGCGAACACGTGCCGCAGGAAACACGCATTCACTATGTCATCACACGCGGCGGTGAAGCGCCAAATGTTGTTCCTGCCTTTGCAGAAGTCTATTATTATGTGCGCAACCCCAAACGCGACAATGTGAAGTCGATCTGGGAACGTATCGAACGCGCATCACGTGGTGCCGCCATGGGCACCGACACTCGCGTAGAAGTTGAAGTGACGGGCGGTGTCTATGACCTGCTCGGCAATGAGACGCTGGCCAAGGCCATGGATGCCAACCTCAGGATGGTCGGCGGGTATACTTACACACCTGAAGAAAAAGAGTTTGCGGTGAAGATCCAGAAAACATTCGCCACCGATCAGCAGCCCGCCCTGGAGTCGACGCAAATCGTACATCCTTTGCGTACCTATGACGGCTCAGCGTCGACGGACGTCGGCGATGTAAGCTGGGTGGTACCTACCGTTGGTGTGAGTACGGCAACATGGGTGCCAGGGACAGCCGCTCATAGCTGGCAGGCCGTTGCGGCGGGCGGAACATCGATTGGATCCAAGGGGATGATGATTGCCGCCAAGACCATGGCGCTCACTGCAATGGATTTATTTTCCACACCTGTATTGGTTGAAGAGTCGTGGAAAGAATTCCGCAAGAAGCGCGGTGACAACTTCAAATATGAAGCCCTCATCGGCGACAGAAAACCGGCACTGGATTACAGGAAATAAGGCCTAACGTTTCAAGGCTCCGACAATGGGTTTGCCGGATGGCACCACAGGCTTGTACGAGAGCTTAAGCAGTTCAGCTATCGTGGGTGCGATCTGATTCTGAAAGTACTGACCTTCTTTTATCTCTCCTTTGGCAGAAGTGTCCGGCCCGATGATGCCTATCCATATGGCATCGGCACCAGCGATCTTGCTGTTGTGGCTCTTCCATTCTGTTGGAGCATTACCCCTTCCGTGATCTACTGTCACAATCAAGGTGGTTTTGTCTTTGTAAGCCACATCCGATTGCACAAAATCCCAGAGGGCGTTTAGGAATCCGTCGGCGGCATGAGCTGAGTTGAGATAGGCAGCGTACTCTCCGCTGTGTGCAAAGTCATCCGTCTCGTCGAAAGAGAAGTACATGACACGAGGTTTGTTCTTTTTCATGTACTCCAATCCATAGTAAAAGGTGAATGCATCCAGCCGTACTTCAGGAATCATGTTGGGTATCGTCGGCATGAGGCTGTTCAGCAGCCCTTCCTTTTCTGTTAAGGGGCCGGTGGCGGTTACTTCACCCGCATTGACGTACACACCACTGCGTTTGTCATTGATGATAAAAGGAAACACATCCCACGATGTGTAAGCCGCCACTTTTCCTGAAAAGCCCTGCTGCCTGTTGATGAATTCGAGAACGGTAACGTTCTCGTTGTAGATTTTATCATTGCTCTTTACACGGGCGTCATCAGCAAAGCCGGAGAGCAGTTCATGATAGCCCGGATAGGAAAACCACATCTTGTTGGTGACATTCACCTTACAACCGGCATCACGGTTGCCATAGATCTGTCCCTGCGACGCCATCGCTGTCCATAAAAATGGAAACAACAGCTTTCTTCTTTCCTGCGGTTCGTTTCGCCAGTACTTTTCCTTGATATGACTGTCCTTGAGGGCCGACTGCTGTTTCAGGAGGCTTGAGTCAGCTCCGGAAAAAACTTCCTGCCACCTCATCCCGTCCAGCGTGACGAGAATCACATTGTCTGTTTTCCACTGTGGCTGTTGTCCTATGGCTTTCCATCCGGAAAGGAACAGGAAGAGGCAAATACAAAAACGCATCGTGTGAGACATTAGAAGGTGAAGATGTAAAAAATGATTTACTTTAAGCAATTGCATCAGTCACATGAATGAACATCCGATCACCCGTTGGCTTAAGCGTACGAATACCTTCTATTTCACGCTCTACGCTTCTGTCGCTTCATTCTGTCTGTACACCTGCATTTTTGCTTTACGCAAGACCTTTGGTGTAGCTACTTACGAGGGCCTCACCTACTGGGGTATCGATTTTAAGATCCTCATGGTCACCTTCCAGGTGATCGGATACCTCATCTCGAAGTTTGTCGGCATTAAGGTGGTTTCAGAAATGAAGTCTACGTACCGCACACGTGGTATTCTTCTGATGGTGACCATTGCCTCGATCTCCTGGTTCTTCTTTGCCATAACGCCGGCACCTTACAACCTGATCTTTCTTTTCTTCAATGGCCTCCCTCTGGGCATGGTCTGGAGCCTGGTCTTCGGATACCTGGAAGGCCGGCGAAGCACAGAAGTGCTGGGCGCCAGTCTTTCGGTGAGTTTCATCTTTTCAGCCGGCTTCGCCAAAACGATTGGAGGACTGGTGATACGCGATTGGGGCATCACGGAATTCTGGATGCCATTCGTGTCGGCATTGCTCTTCTTTGGACCCCTCCTCGTTTTCCTTTGGCTGATCGACAAGCTTCCGCCGCCCAGTGCAGAAGATGAAGCACTGCGTACGAAACGTCAGCCCATGTCAGGACCGGAACGATTGGCGTTCGTCAAGACATTTGGTCCCGGGCTTATCCTCCTCATTGGGTCCTATGCGCTGCTGACCTGCTACAGGGAGTTCAGGGATAATTTCTCAAAAGAGATTTGGGTTTCCCTGGGCTATGGCGACAAGCCCGAGATTTTTACCCAAACAGAAGTCCCCGTATCGATTACCGTGCTCGTGGCCATTGCCGTGCTCATGGTCATTCGCAATAACCGGAAGGCGCTCATCATTAATCACATGATGGTGATCTTCGGAATGATATTGACAGGCGTCAGCACATTCGCTTTTCAACAGCAACTGGTTTCCGCACCCGTTTGGATGACCCTCGTCGGCATGGGGCTTTACTTCGGCTATATCCAGTTCAACAGTATTTTCTTTGATCGTCTTCTGGCAGCGTTCAAGTATGCAGGAACAGTTGCATTCCTCATCAACCTGGCTGACTCAGTCGGCTATGTCGGCAGTGTTGGTGTTCTCTTCTACAAGAACTTTGGACAGACCAACCTGAGCTGGTTGGATTTCTTTGTCTCGGCAGGCTATGTCCTCTCCATTGTTGGAACAGTCCTCATGTCCATCTCCCTGGTATACTTCACGGGCAAACACGCCAGTTGGAAGCATCAGGCCTGAACACTCAGGCCTTGTCAGGCCCTACCCACATGGCGCGGGCCTTCCCGGATAACAACAACTCCTTACTGTAAGTCCTGAAAGGATAATCCCGCTTGGCCAATTCGCTTTGTAGAAATTTGTTGCAAAGGTCCAGAAGCCGCATCGAACGGTTTGCTGCAACAAATGCATCAATGGTTTTACACCAGAACAACGTCATGGTCTCATGATAGCCGTCCGTGGGCGTGTTCTTTCCTCCGGTAGCTTCATTATAAGAGATAATGCCGCTCCTCAGGTAGCAAATGGATTCTTCAGCTGTATGGTTGACGTGATACCAAATGGCTGTCACCAGGTGCGCATCATGCGTCCACTTTTCCTTTGGCAAGGTCCGGTCCTGAAATCCCTTGACGATCGCTAAAATTTCATTCTCTGATTGAAAAGCCATACGACCTGACCTGTTTTCGTCAAAAATACCCCTTTCAATGATGTCTCAAAATGGATGCAAAGGGTTTTCAAAGGTCATCTGTATTATTTATAAATTGGCTGTTGAATTCTGACCTAATACCTGTGCGCATGCGTTGCCTCTACGGATTGTTACTCGTCTTCTTTGCGGTATTTGGTGCAGCCGCTCAAAAAATTGCAGGCCCGCTCACCGTGCTTCCCGGGATAACGGATGGATACATGCTGATGAATCCAACAAATTACAACAAGGCCTTTCTCATTGACCAATGCGGCCAGGTTGTCAATGAATGGGAAAGTCAATATGCGGCAGCACACACGATTTACCTCAAGCCCAATGGACAGTTGGTAAGAACCAATCTCCTTGAAAACACCGTGATTGACGGCGGCGGCGGATCTGGGGGAGGTGTGGAAATTCTCGACTGGAATTCAGATCTTCTCTGGAGCTATGCCTACAACACGAATAAAGTAAGGCAGCATCACGACATCAGTGTAATGCCCAACGGCAACATTCTTATCCTTGCCTGGGAACTCAAAACGGAGGAAGAATCCTTGATTGCTGGTCGTAATCCTGCCTTGATTCCCGATGGCGTCGTTTGGCCAGAACACATCGTCGAAGTCCGGCCGATCGTTCCCAGCGGCGGCGAAATTGTTTGGGAGTGGCACCTGTGGGATCACCTCGTTCAGGACTTTGATGCTACAAAAGACAACTACGGCAATGTGGGCAACAGCCCTCAATTGGTTGATTTGAATTTTACAGGTGCCGGCCAGAAAGACTGGGTGCATGCCAACGCCATCGACTACAATCCAGACCTTGATCAGATCATTATTTCAGCACACGCCTTCAATGAGATATGGGTGATTGATCATAAACTAACAACTGCACAGGCGAAGGGGCACACAGCCGGCAGATATGGAAAGGGCGGCGACCTGCTCTACCGCTGGGGTAACCCGATGGCTTACCGGCAGGGCACAGCAGGAGACACCAAGCTCCTTGGACAACATCACACACATTGGATTCCTCCTGGCCTTCCTCATGCCGGAAAAATCCTGTACTTCAACAATGGTCCGCTGCGTAATTACTCTTCTGTGGAAATCATTGACCCTGCCGCATCGTCAAATGGCGCATACACACTGACAGGAAGTAAGTACGGGCCCACCGACCCAATGTTTACTTATACTTCAACTCCTCAAACCACGCTGTTCTCAAGAAATATGGCCAGTGCGCAGATGTTGCCAAACGGGAGTCTCTTTATTGGCTCTTCAGCACAGGGAACAACCTGGGAAGTGAGTGCCACCAACCAGGTGATTTGGTTTTACAAGAGCCCCATCACCGCCAATGGAACTGTTGGTCGCGACTATTTCCCCACATCAGGTACTTTTGCTTCACGACCGATCTTTCGCAGCACAAAATACCTGAGTGACTATCCGGCGTTCAGTGGAAGGAATCTTGTTCCGAGGGAACCAATTGAAGGAGAGCCCTGGGCCGATTGCGTCGTGATCACCGGACTGGAAGAACAACCCACATTGGCTACTTATCCCAACCCCGCTGACGATAAACTTACGATCCAATCAAGCGGTTTTATCAGGGCTTCCTTGTTTGATGGACAAGGGAAGAAGGTATTTGATGGAGAAGGCGATCGCCAACTGACGATTTCTACCGGCTCCATGACGACCGGTATCTATCTCCTCCGTACGAATGAAAAGGTTGAAAAGGTGCTGATTCGCCACTAAGGCTATCGGTGGTGCGAACTCCAACGCGCCAGTTTTGGAATGTGGCGTGTAAACATGCCTGCAACAAATCCCGGAAAACCGAATTCCTTGAGTTTGGTCTTAACCAGCACCTGCATGTCCCCAACCGTCATGTTAGGTGAAACAAAAGCCCCGTTTTCGTAGCACTTCGAACAATACATCGTGCTCTTGCGCCCGTCAGCATGGGTTCCACCACCCATTTCGTCGCGCTTCATCGGCATACCACAACTCTGACAGTTCTTGTAGACCTTTTCCATGACTAGGAATTGTATCCTGAATATAGCGATCTCAAAACTGTTTTTCAATCAGTCAATTTGTCAAAAAAGAAAGCCCCGCATTTGTGTGCGGGGCCTAAGCCGTTTCTTTCACCGGAACAGATTACGTCGAAACGGTTCCGGTTCAAATCACTGGCTCACTTCATATTGCTGAGGTATTCCGTCAGGGTCAAATCCAGATACTTGCCTGCGGCGGATATCACACCTTCTTTGTATTTGGTCGCATCGCAAGGGAGCGGCTGAGTCTTCGACAAGTAGTTGTTGGTTACGTTGAAAATAATCAGCGCGCCTACCTCAGTACCCCAAAGGTCCTGGTCGGCAGTTTCAATCGCCTTGTATTTCTTGTCTTCAAAAATTCCAGGGATAGCGATATCGTCTTTTAGCTGAAGGTTGGAGATCGCCTGCGTACCCATGCCTTCCATGAACGCGTAGGTCACCTTGGTCACCGCCGCGTCTGTACTGAACGTGCCCGAGGTGCCCACGATATCTTTCTCCACCCGCAGGTAAGGACGAAGCACCACCTTGGCAAGGCCCCCGATGGTTTTTCCAAGTGCCTTGCTGGCACCAGATTCAGCATCTTCCACGAAGGGA
>JAEUUD010000138.1 GCA_016787625.1 Cyclobacteriaceae bacterium | reverse complement strand
GAATCCAAATTGAAGCGTTACAAGCACCTTTCGGGGAATGCTGGCGCTCTTTCCAACCTGAACTTTTCCCTTCAATACCTTCGACGGCTGAAAGGAGGAGAGATAAAGCGCCGGATAACTTCCAGACACAATTCCTGTGATCGCGATGAGGCCAAAGGCAAACAAAAGAAATTTCTGTGATTGGTAGTCAATGAACAGTTCCTTATCCACCAGCTGATTGTAGAATGGCAACGCCAAATGGGTAAGCACGAGGGCAATGACAAAAGCGACAAATGCCAGAAACACCGACTCGCCCAGAAACTGCAAAATCAGATCGTACCTTCTTGAGCCAACGCTCTTGCGTATGCCCACTTCGCGGGCTCGTCGTTCGGACCGCGCCGTTGCCAGATTCATAAAGTTGATACAGGCAATAACCATAACAAATACAGCAATGATGGTGAACATCTGCACGTAGTCGGCCATGCCTCGTGCCTCTTTACCATCAACAAAATTGCTGTAGAGTCTCCAGCGAAGCATGTTGTGCAACATGAACTCGCGCTTCATGTCGGTCTGGCCTTTCCGCGTCAGCAAGTCCCGGATAGAATTCTCAACACCACCTTTGTTGGCAGCGTCATTCAACTCCAGAAACACCTGAAAGGAATAGTTGTCCCATTGGTCGATAGAGCGTTTTACCCAACTCTCGGCAATTCGCTTCATTTCCCAGGTCATCAAACAATCAAACTGAAACGTTGAGTTCTTGGGTATGTCTTTCAATACTCCGGTGACCTTGAGCTCATTCGCATTGTTGACGCGTATCGTCTGGTTAATAGGATCCTGATCGCCGAAAAGAATTTTTGCCATCGACTCTGTGATCACGATGGATGATGGATCATCAAGTACATTGGAAGCATCACCCTTGACCAGTTCAAATTGAAACATCTCCAGAAATTCAAGGCCTACATAGTATGCCCGCTTGTTGATCCGGTTATCGCCAACCGTGAAGAGGTGATCGCCACCCCAATCCGTAATGACGGTGTTGGCAATATTGCTGTCTTCTGTTTTCATTGCCTCATAGGTTGGCTGAGGCACAGAGGTCCAGGAATTGATCTTTCCGTCAAAATGAGCATTGACCCTAACCTGAAAGAGACGGTCGGCTTTGGGCTGAAAGGTGTCAAACGACAACTCATCAAATATCCAGAGCGAAATCAGCATCGTGCAGGCAATCCCTACAGATAGCCCGGCGATATTGATAAATGAGTAGGTAATGTTCTTCCGAAGGTTGCGGAGCGTAACGACGATGTAGTTTTTTAGCATGGCTAGGGCTTGATCTATGGTGTACTCCCCTGACCACAAAAGGTTATCAACCAGCAGGGAAAGTTTGACCTATAAGACAGGGTCAGTTGGGCAATAGTTGTATGGAATGCCGTGAATTTCGGTACCTGAAGCCGAATTCGCGCCCGTTTTTCAAGCTTCGTGGAAGGGCCCTAGTGTTTGTTGAATTTAAAAACCCTTGTTTCCCTATTGGGCATATCCAGCTGCAGGAGATAAATACCCGAAGGCAAGCCTCCCAAATCAATTGTTCCTTGTTCAGGTTTTAGGTCCTGAAGCAGCGTGCCGCTGACCGAAAGCACCCTGGCTCGTTCAGCTTCTCCGGTGTGGAGGTACCGCACCACCGGGTTGGGATGGGGTCGAAATTGAACATCCTTCTTCTCCAATCCCGTCACAAAATCCTCGACCTCCTGTGCGTATGCCTCCTGTGTGTATATAATGTAGGTAATGTCTTTGCTATAATCCGGTTGCATCGTTCCCCTGACCGTGATCAGGTATGGTTTGTCGCGATCGATTGCCGGAACTGATTTGATATTCACGTTCACCACTTTGGCTTTTATGCTTGCTCCTCCAGAAACATACGTTGAGTCGAACACCTCGTAACTCAGCACACCAGGTACATTGTTCAATTCAGAAACCACGTCAATGCTGGCGGTTGAGGATGGGTCCGACATATTGAACAGCACTTTGACCGAATCCTCTTCCAGGGGAAGAATGACGAGTTTATTGTTGTCGTCAAGGTCCTTTGTGTCCGATATCCAGCCTCTGTGTTCCATATACTCCACGTCAACCTGCGTGTCCCTGGTCACATATCCGATAATAGTGTTTCCCTGAAGTTGATAAACCGTTGTTGCAAATAAGTATGGCCCAACAAGACTGGTGTTGTTCAGTTTTCCATTCCAGGTTAACAGTCCATTGTATGGGTTGACCCTTGTGTTATCCGGCGTGATATACGTTGGGATGGGTTGTTGCCTTTCTTGCAGTGGCACTGATAGAAAATACAAGAGTAGATAATTGTTTGAATCGATCGCTGCAAATGATTGAGCAAATTCATTGTCATGTTCTGATTTGAAGAATGGCTCTGTAAGGAAGGTCGGTGATTGATAGGGATCTGTATTCGACTGAATGGTGAAAAAGGATTGAACACAAAATTTGGTCTCGACAGAATTAAAGAAATTGAGAATCCCTGCGGCCCGGTTGGGTTCCACGTAAGAGACAAGGTAGGAGCCAAGGGCAGGGTAGGTGTGGTACGTTTCAAACTCCACCATCCCTCTTCCAAATCCTAGATCTGGCCTGACGGTATTTGGTACGGTAGGAGTTCTCATCGTGGTCCCATCCCCAAAATCCAATACTCCATCGCCAAACCGAATGTCTGAGAGGGTATTGGTGTAGGCTGTAATGGTGATTTTGCAAACGCGGTTTCCGAGATGCTTGATTTGAATCTGTCCCGTGCGCAAGTGGGTAGCTGCCGAAGGAATCACCATCAGCGACGATACGAGGAGCAACAAACACTTCATCATCTGCTTCATCGCGATTCTATTTTATCCTCAATGCGGCTGCTTGACCAATCCAATTGTCACGTCCAATGCGTCCTTTAAATACTTTTAATGCCGCGGCCACCGACTCAATGTCTTGTGGTGTAAACTCACTGATTTGTTGGAAGGAATAAATCCCAAGTTCATTGAGCTTCCTTTTGATGGCTGGCCCAATCCCGCTGATGAGCGTTAGATCATCCCGTGTCTGTCCGGTAGCCGGTGTAAACCGGGAACGCAGGCGTTCTGACTTTTCAGTTTCTTGCTTTGGTGTGTCCTGCTGTTCAACGTTAGGTCGTCGCGCTTCGCGTGACCGTTCCTCTGCCAATTCGTTTCTCAATTGTTCGGCCGTCGACCGCATGGTATCGGTTTCAAACTTCAGGTTCTCGTAGCGCCGTTGATAAACTTTCAGTTCCTCCTCCAGTGATTCTACCTGTTGTCGCGCCTGAAGCAGCAGTGGCTCTGTTACTTTCTTGACTTGAGTGAGAAGTGATCCTTCCTGCTGCCACTCCGCTACGTGCTTTCTTGCGGCCTGATTTTCTTTTTCAAGCAGGAGCAGTTGATCATGGAGGCCAGACTTCTCGCGTTGAAGTCCACCAAGTTGACCTCGCAGGAGTCTGAAGGTGCTTTCATTAATTAGCCAGGCTGCAGCAAACCCAACGATCAATCCCGCCAGGATCATCATCGAAATCTCCATGATGCCGGAGGTCTCACATATTTGTCTCACGCTACATAGATACCATCGGGCAAAAAAGATCGAGAGGATCAGAAAGACACCTAGGATGGCATAAACCAATCGCATGACCGTGGGAATAGCCTTGTGAAGATACGATTTTTAGGGCTTTGGGGCGCCAAAACATGACCGGGTGCAACTTCAGTCAGCCAAATGGCGTCTTAAGCATAATTGACTTAGGTAATATTATGCACTCACCCGAATTGCTTAAAGGCACCCTTCAGACCATCATTCTCAAGCTCCTCAAGGACCAGGGAAAAATGTACGGATATGAAATCACGCAACGCGTGAAAGATCTATCCGATGGACATCTCCTCTTGACGGAAGGGGCACTCTATCCCACTCTTCACAAGCTAGAGGCTGAAGGTTTGCTGCGAACAGAAGTCACCATGGTTGGTAAAAGAATGAGAAAGTATTACTCATTGACAGCCGACGGGCGAACCAGTGCAAAGGAACGGGTCGGGGAGTTTGTTGATTTTATAAGAACCATGTCCAATGTTTTACAACTGAACGTCGGCTGAAAACTGCAGATGGATCATGCTGACAAGCGCTAACGTTGATTACATCATCAAGGATCTGAATTACCGGGGCATTGTTGCCGAAGAAATTCAGGACGAACTCATTGATCATGTCTGTTCGGCCGTGGAGGCAAAAATTTCCGAAGGCAAGAATTTTATTGAAGCATACCAGGAAGTACTTGAGACATTCGGGCACACCGCTGGTCTCCAGGAAACTCAAACGAAGACCATTTTATCCAAAGACTTATTCCCTACGACCATGTTTAAAAATCACATGACCATCGCTCTCCGTAACCTGAGGAAGCAACGTTTCTACACATTCATCAACGTGCTTGGTCTTGCCGTCGGCATTTCCGCCTGTCTGGTCATCATGTTGTATGTGAACAATGAGCTTAGCTACGACCGACATCACGCCGATGCCGACAGGATTTATCGTGTTGACGCAGAAATAAAATTCGGCGCCAATCACCTCAAGCTCGCGGTGTCACCGGGTCCGATGGCAGAAGGCCTGCGCAATGACTTGCCTGAAATAGAACATGCCTGCAGATTCTGGAATGATGGCTCGGTGCTGGTTAAGCGGGTGGATCAAAACATCAAGGAGGCCGATGCAATCTATGCCGACAGCTCCATTTTCAATGTGTTTACCATTCCTCTGCTCACTGGTGATCCGAAGACGGCCCTTAAAGAGCCCAACACGATGGTGATCAGTCGATCAACAGCAGAAAAATATTTTCCGGGTGAGAACGCTGTTGGTCAAACCCTGATCATAGAAAACAAGACCAGCTACCAGGTTACGGGCATTTTTGAAGACATGCCTACAGCCAGTCACTTTCATTTCAACATGATGCTGTCACTCGTGACTATTGATTACAATAAAGATGGAAGTTGGCTCAGCAATAATTTCAGCACCTATGTCAAGCTTCGTCCGGGCTCCGATTACAAAGCCGTTAATGCCAAGTTTCCCATCCTGGTCGACAAGTATGCCGGCCCACAGGCCAAGCTTGCCCTTGGTGGAGATTTTACCATGGAGAAATTCAGGGCATCGGGAAACATTTTTGAATGGCGGCTTCGTCCCATGACAGACATTCACCTCCACTCCGACATGCTTGGTGAATTAGGCGTCAACAGCAACATCACCTATGTCTACCTTTTCAGTGCCGTCGCTTTGTTCATCCTTGCCATTGCCTGTATCAATTTTATGAACCTGAGCACCGCCAGGTCGGCCAACAGAGCAAAAGAAGTAGGTGTAAGAAAAGTAATGGGCTCGATGCGCTCACACCTGGTGAGACAATTCCTCACAGAGTCTACCCTTCTGACTGCCTTTTCTATTATCATCGCCCTGCTGCTTGCTTTCCTTCTCCTTCCTGCATTCAATCAGCTTTCCGGGAAAACGCTCACCCTGCCATTCGGAGACCCCATGTTGTGGATTATCCTTGCCACGGCAACGGTGATCATTGGACTGATGTCCGGTCTCTATCCTTCTTTCTTCTTGTCAGCGTTCAAACCGGTCAATGTATTGAAGGGTAATGTCGCTCTTGGTATGAAAAGTGGAGGTATTAGAAGCGGACTTGTTGTCTTTCAGTTTCTCATCTCCATCATCCTCATCATCGGCACCCTCACGGTAAATGAGCAGCTTGCTTTTATCCAACACAAGAAGATTGGTTTTAACAAAGACCAGGTGATCATCATCAAGGATGCGTATGGTATGGGCAGTCATCGGCAGTTGGAAGCTTTCAAGCAGGAGGTTCTTAAAGATTCACGAATCATTAGCGGTACGGTTTCAGGATTTCTGCCTGTTTCAGGAACCAACCGAAGCGACAACACGCATTGGCCAGAGGGCACCCAGCCTACCGCGGAAAACATGGTCTCTCTGCAGTGCTGGCGCGTCGACTATGACTATTTGAAAACCCTTGACATGAACGTTGTCTCTGGTCGCGGATTCTCAAAGGAATTCCTATCCGATTCCGGTGGTGTCATCCTCAATCAGGCTGCACTGAAACTTTTCGGGATTACGGGAGATCCTATTGGTAAGAAAATAAGCAGCTTCAAGGGTGACCCCAATGGCGCCAACAATGAACGAATTACTGTCTCCTACCCAATTATCGGTGTCGTTGAAGATTTTCATTTTGAGTCGATGCGGGAGAGCATTACGCCGCTTGGTTTTTTTCTTGCAAGAAGCATTGGATTGGTTTCCTTCCGATTTCAGCCAACGCATACAAAGGAAGTAATCCAGCAGATCGAAAAAACATGGAGGGCCTTCGCGCCGGGTATGCCATTCAGTTATTCCTTTTTGGATGAAGACTTTGGAAAGATGTACGAGGCTGAGGGTCGCCTTGGTAAACTATTTGTTGTCTTTGCGGCCCTGGCCATCATCATTGCAAGCCTTGGATTGTTTGCGCTGTCGGCCTTCACCGCTGAGCAGCGTACAAAGGAAATCGGAATCCGGAAAGTTCTCGGCGCCTCGATCAGCAGCATTGTCGTGTTGCTGTCAAGAGAATTCGGTAAGCTCATCTTGATATCATTTGTTCTTGCCATTCCAATTGCCTGGTATGCCATCGATTGGTGGTTGAAGGGATACACCTATAAAGTGGAAATTGGTGTGTTGGTGTATCTCATCGCGGGCTTCAGTTCTTTTGCCATCGCATGGCTTACCATGGGATATCAGTCGATTCGTGCGGCCATGGCCAACCCTGTCA
>JAEUUD010000137.1 GCA_016787625.1 Cyclobacteriaceae bacterium | reverse complement strand
CTCTTATTAAGCAGTGTGAAATCGGTCTCCTCGCTCAGGTTGTATCCCTGAATGCTGAGCTTGAATTTCTTTGTTGGCCGATAGATCATGTTAAGTGAACCCAGCAGCGCATCATTAAAGTAGTACCTGTCGCGTTTGAACTGTGCGATGGCTGGCTTGTCGACAGGGACGAGGTATTGTGATGACACTTCACTTCCAGGTACCCGTTGAGCGGTCACCGTCTCCAGCGATGGATCGAGATTTCCGGTGGGATCACTGCCTGTGTTATTGGCGCTCAACAGCCCATAGGCCTTCAGGTGTGTACTGATGGAAATAAGGTTGGCGTTGGTTTCATAGCGGTTGTAGAAATTCGTTTGTGCTCTGACGTCTCCGAAGAGCGACTGCTTGCGGTCTTTCTTCAGCTTGAGGTTAAGAGCGACATCTTCTGAATCCTCGATGTTCTTCAGCAGTCTGTTGTCTGAATAATTCTGCAGCACCTCCACCTGTTCGACCAGATCGGCGGAAAGATTTTTCGTCAGTATCTGGTATTGATCTTCAAACAGATCATCGTCTTCTACTTTTATCTTTTTCACTTCTTTTCCCTGGAACCTGACCTTTCCATTGTCGTCTACGGAAAGGCCCGGCATTTTTTTCAAAAGATCTGCGATTGACACTTCATCTCCTTTGGAGAATCGAACGGCATCGTAGATGATGGTATCTCCTTTCACTTGTATGGGACCGGGCCCATGAACGATCACCTGGTCGAGAATGACGGTGTCCGGTATCAGGGTGATTTCGATGTTGCGCGTCTGGTTGCTGAGAAGGATCGCTTCATCATACTTGCGGAACCCCAGAGAAGTCACCGACAGCTGATATCGACCTGAGTCGAGATGGTCTAAAGAAAAGCGTCCGGTGGTGTCGGTGGCGGTCAGCCTTGCAAGAACGCCATTGCGTTGAACAAAGACATTGCAGAAGGGAAGGGAGTTCCTGGATGGATCCCTTACCGTGCCGCGGATACCGGGTTGAGACCAACCGGTGAACGTCACCATCCCCAGCCCTGCAATCAATATGAAGCGGAGCACAGCTGCGAACAGATTATTTCTTTACGTCTTTGAAGTCCGTTTCAAGATTGTAATCACCAGAGGTCACAGACGTTATTTCTGCGCCCCGCGGGAGGGCAGCAGCGAGACGATTGACAAAATCGTTTACCGACTGTTCCCTGGTGTGAACGAACTCGGCTATGGTTACGGATTGAGCATTGCCTGGCTTTCTGATCTCTGCATGTGGAATCGTCGCTACACGGGTGAGGATGAAAGAGTGGCTTTGGTCTGACGTGCGTACTTCCACGATGGCGCCGGGCAATCCAGACAACTTCCACGGACCATGCGTTACCGGAATGTCTTCCGCATACCACACCTCATACTTCCTTCCGCGAAATTCAGTGGATGCTGCCTTACATGTGTACTTGCCAATTTGCTTACTTTCTGCGGCGAAGACCCAGTTGAGTGGCTTCATCGGATCGGCGACGACGCAGGGGATGAAATTCCCGTCACGCGCCATAAAGTCGCGGAAAATGACTTCACCGGTGGTGGTGTTCTTGTAGACCTGCCTGCCAGCATCGTCTTCACCGCTGATGTCAAAGTCTCCATGACCGGGCCTGGACTTTAGTGTGTCTTTGCGGAAGAATCGAGTCAGTGACTCATGACCCCTGACAAGGAGTGTGACTGTCCGCTGTTCGCCTGTGCCGGTATTCTTATAAAGGTAGGTTAGTTCGAGTGCCGGACCATTGGACTGCGCATGAAGGGCAGCAGCGATGGTCAGGGCGAGAAGTGTGAACATTAGTTTTCTCATATTGTCATCATTAAGTTTCAAAAAAAAGGGCCCGGAAGGCCGAGCCCCTGTAACCTATTTTTTCGGAGGTTCCATAGCCTTTCTGGCTGCGGCTTTCATAAAAGCACATTCGATCGCGTTGACGTTTGTGACGGTGATGGTCACGTCGAACGATATGCCGTCGACTGTTCCCTTCATGGTGAAGGTGCAGTTGCCGGGGACTTCCGAGGGTCCCTGTTCAGGTAGGGCAGTACTGGAGAGCGGTACTGCGCACGCCAACAGGAAGGTGGTGAGGATGAATAGTGTTCTCATTCTCTTACTTTTTGGAGATGGCTGCCTTCAGCAACTTGCCTGCTCCCTCGGCGCAGTTGTCGGCTTGAAACGTCACCACGATATCGATTGGAGTGCCGCCATAGGTACCCTTGATGGTTACGGTACATTCCTTTGGCACGTCCATCGTGAGTGTGGGGGTTGCCAGGGTTGCGGTTACCGAGCATACGGCCACCGCCATGATCAAAATCAGCTTTCTCATTTTTCTGAATTTAAGTTAAGACACTTTGCTGGTGAAACCCTGCTCCAGCTGCAGTTGCTTTGCAAAACATAATCGAAAGTAGGGAAGCAATGCATGTACCTGGGCAGGTCATACTGACGGTTTCCGTGACTAATTTGAAACTGGAATTGCTTAAAACTACCCAGCAGGAGGATGCATTCGTCCAGGAATCCTGGCGCGGGGTTATGAGACAGGATTCTACTTCTTCCTTTTCTTTACTGCTTTTGCTTTACTGTTGAAATCAAGCGCAAGCTGAACCCAATAGTCCAGTTTCTTTGTGGTGTTCAGCGCATCGATGTCAACAAAGACATAACCCTTCATGATTTTGCCTGTGAAGTCCATGGGTTTGCAGCCTTCCCTTTCCATTGCTTCGTCATAGCGTCCTGGGTCAAGACGAACCATGAGCCGCTCTTGCTCAACGCCGAGGCACATCTTATTGTTCACCATGAAGCACAAACCCCCGAACATCTTTTTTTCCACCACCTTTTTATGAGTTCGGGAAATTATTTCCCTTGTTCTTTCGGCAAGCTTTTCGTTGTAAGGCATGTGGACTGTTTTTTTCTATGAAGGATCTGATGGGGGTTGGATCTCATACATCCCAAAACCCCAGCGCTCTTCGTAATGTTCATTGATAGCTTTTCTTGTCTTAGCTGAGTTGCTGGGGCTAAGCGCTGCACCGATTGCCTCGTAGCTGGTCTTCAGGAATGCAGCCTGCTCATTGTGTCCCAGGCGATTTGCTATGATCAGCTTCTTGTCTGCAGCGCTTACATTTCTTCCGAGTTCCTTGAGCGTCAGAAAGGCATTGATATTTTCGACTCCAACAATCCATTCTTCTTCCAGCGGGCCGACTCCGACCTCTATAATTCCCCGGTCATTAGTAAACTCAATTTGAAAATATCTGCCAGAGTACTTTATCAGAGCGCCTCCGGAGAATTCCTGTTGTTCAATTATAGTGAACTCAAACGGATAAATGACATCCATATAGATGGAATTAATCGTTTCTTCCAGTGATACGATTTCTTTCATATGGCCCTATCTTGGTAAGTAAATCCCCCACATATTATTGGAGAACTCGCCTGCTGCAAAAGTGACTTTCTTGTTCTTGCTTTCTATTTCATAAACAGGAAAGGTAAACTCCTTTCCGTACAGGGGATCCTTGACGTGTATGGTTTTACCTGTATCTATCCATTCATTGTCCCAGATGTTGAGCTTATCAATTTCGAACCGTTTGCCGTCGGCGACAGTAGCAGCATACTTCCAACTAACTCCTGTGTTGCTCATGGTTTCTCATTTATTTGCCTTTTCGTAAACGTCCAGGCACTTGGCTAGCGTGTTGCCCTTGCTCAAGTTTGTTCCACATGCTGATAGGCTGGCACTAACACCTGACTGTTAGACTTGACAGCCCTGAAAATAATCAAATTAAGTATACCGACAGGCCAGGATTTGTTGTAGGTAAATAAGCATGGAACTATCGTTGTGCGCGCCGATAATGCCTGATCGTCAACACAGCTACGGCAAGAAAGGGTATAGTTGACAATGCCACCTTGATGTTGAGCGACATGATCCCGATCACAAACATGAAGACGAGCAGGATGCCGATTCCAAAAAGGCCTGTCCATGTGAGCAGGCGACCTGGTTTTTTCTGAAAGAGTGTAATCAACAGCAACAACTGCCCCACCATAG
Organism: Cyclobacteriaceae bacterium; assembly: GCA_016787625.1. GTDB lineage: Bacteria > Bacteroidota > Bacteroidia > Cytophagales > Cyclobacteriaceae > ELB16-189. The sequence goes on along the minus strand of JAEUUD010000137.1, from coordinate 2,827 downwards.
GAAGAAGGGTAAACGGATGGACGACCGATGCGGCGTCAGTGAAAATTTTGGAGAGCACCTCGGCCTCCGCCTCGAAGAGGAAGGCGCTGTTGCCGCCGCCCCATTCGAGATACCCTGCCAGCGAAGTGATGATCAGGAGAAGGTTGAGAAGCTTACTTCTCATGAGGAGCTGTGCGTGCCAGTGCAGACAAAAGGACGAGTCCGGAAACCAATCCCAACACCCACACCATACAGTCAATCAGGTACCATTTTTGAGCCTGCTTGAGTAAGACAGGGTCGATCTGATCGCTGTAACCTCTGGCGATCATGTCGGCAAATAGCGGTTCCAGAAAGAAAACAGCCGCAAAACCGCCGATGATAAACAAAGTCAGTGCTACGAGTATTGGTTTTCGTCTGGGATTTTTCCAGTTGGCAATGAGTGCGAGAACAAACAGAACCGTTGTGATGTTGGGGACGATATCCCAAAATGCACCGCTGTCGTAGCGGTATTCGCCTTCCAGTATGGCGAACGAACGTGGTGGAGCTTCAGCGACAGTGCTTGCCACAACAGAGATGGCGAACAACTGTGCGCCGACCTGGATGAGGCAACTTGCCGTCAGTGCGATGAGGGTGAGGTTTGCAAGATTGAATCGCTTCATCATCACTGAAAAATTGTAGCAAGGGCTTAGTTGAAGTAGTGTTAAGGTGACCTCAGCCCTGATCAGGGTCCCGTGACGTATTCGAAGGGAAAGATCAGAATCTTCCACGTCTTACCGCCATCGTTCGTGCGGTAGAGTGAGTTGTTCCCATGCACGATACCAGTCGATTCATTGTAAAAGTGAATCTTGTCGAAGTCATTCAGGTAGTTGGGAGGCACGATGAATCCAACCTCGTTCCAGGTTGCTCCACCATTGATGGTCTTTAAGATAGTCCCGTTGAGTGATATGGAATAACCTGTGGCGGTGTCAAGGAAAGTCGCGTCGGTCATGTGGATGTCATCGCTGACCTGTGTCCATGAGCTGCCACTGTTGGTGCTGAGGTAAGTCAGACTTGAATTGGCTTCATAGATCATGACCTGGGTGGCGCCGATGACTTCCCAGAGGAGAAGCCTTGTCGTGGGTGAGACGACGGTTGGCGTGCTCCAGGTGACACCTCCGTTTTCTGTTTTGGAGATGAACGTGTTTTGCAGGTTGTTGTTCAGGAGATACGAGTGAAGGAGCATATACCCGACGTTGGCATCAAGAAACTTCATCTCCGCCGGGACAAAGCCGGTTATCCGTCCCACTTCTTCGGCTTCGACTTGATCAAAATTGACCTTGAATACCACAGCATTCGAAGGTGTGGAGTATGACGAGTTGATGGCAAGGAGGAAGCCTTCATTGGCGCTGGTGAATTGTATTTTCAGAGTCTCATAGGAGCCCATACCGTCTCCAATGGGTGGGAACAACTCCTCTTGCCATGATCCTCCTTTGTTGGGAGTACGGGCGATTGTCAGCGGATTACCATAGGAGCCATAGGCTATGGCATAGCTGACGATGACATCATCCGTCATCAGCGCAATGTTCGTGAGATCATTCGAATACGGTCCGCCGATCTGGAACGTCTGAAAGTCGTTGTTGGTCTCAAAGACATAGCCGTTGCCCGTACCCAGGACGGTTGTTTCATCCGTCATGGTCACATTCAGGTTGTTGACTTCGATGAGGATGCCGACTTCCGGATTGACGGCAGGGGCGATGAGCAATTGTCCGATCATCGACGTATCCGGATCGCCGCAGGAAAAGCAGGCAACCATGGTGAGGGCTGACAGAAGCAGGGGTCGTCTCATTTTTTTCCTATGGGAAGAATGTATCCTAATGTAAGGTTGAGGGAGCTGAGGTTGAGCGATGGGTTGGGGTCGACAGTGATACCCTGGGACGCTGCTTCATCAAGGATGGCCTGATGCACTTTCACATCGGGAGAAAAGTATTCGTAGTCGACTTTGATGTAGACGTTGTCGATATCAACCCTCAGACCCAGAGCGATCGAGATGCCTGTGCCTTCGAGGTAAGAATCTGAAGTGGAATTAGTGGTCTGATTGCTGAACGGATTGTAGGATGACGAGGAATAATAGTTGGTGGACCAGTTGTAGTTGATGTTAAGGCAAGGCGCCAGTTTCCATTTTTCCTTCTTGATATAATAGTAACGGGTTTCGACGCCGGCCTTCCATGTCCGCATATGTTCCGTAACGGAATTGACATCCTCTATCTCCTTAAAATACCAGTTGACGCCTCCGTATGGTTTCACGTATAGTTTCTCCTGCATGACATTGAAAGCGAAGCCCAGGTTGATGTTGAGGCCGACGTTGAACACTTCACTCACGTTGCGGTGCATGGGAAGCGCTGCGCCGGCATCCATTTCAAAGGACATGAGGTTTTGGCCTAATGCGCTTGAGCCGCATAGCAGCAGGACAAGGGTGATTGCTTTCATTTTTTGCATCGCGTAGTGAAGATATTCCTTTAGCGGGTTTCAGGCAAGTATAAGCGTTCGCTCCGGAATATTTATTGTGAGAATAAAGTCTTGTAATCAAACATGTACTTACAATCACGATCCGATCAAATCCCCGATAAATGGAATCCTCCAAAACGGCATGTATTCTGTCCAGCCCAGGAAGAAAGAAAAGGTAGCGTGAATAAATGGTGCCGATAGAAAACTCAAGACCAAGTATAGAATGGTTTTACTGGTATCGAGTTTCAAAACAACGGGAGGTAGTATGACGGTTGCTAACATGGGAACAGGATAATAGATCCACCAGGGCAATCCATACGTTGCTCCGTATTTTCCAAACAACATACCGATGACAACAACGATG
>JAEUUD010000136.1 GCA_016787625.1 Cyclobacteriaceae bacterium | reverse complement strand
TGATGATGATCATTCTGGTCTTCGATGTGATTTTCGAATCAACCTGATCCCAGTCAATGGCGAAATCGGGAGCAACAAGGTTGATGGGCACTGGTACTCCACCATTCAATCGGATCGCGGGGTCATAGGAATCATACGATGGGTCAAAGAGAATAACTTCATCGCCCTGATGAATGAGGCCTGCTATCGTTGAGAAAAGTCCTTCCGTCCCACCAGCAGTGACGGTGACTTCGGTTTCCGGATCAGTGTGCCGCTGATAGGATTGATGGATCGTACTGGCAATGATTTGGCGGAGCGCAAGTACGCCGGGCATGGGAGCATATTGATTTTCTCCTGCCTTCATCCTGTCGTGGATGAGGTCGATCAACTCCTGCGAAACGGGAAAATCCGGAAAACCCTGCGACAGATTGATGGCCTTATGCTCCATGGCCATTTTCGACATCACAGAAAAAATGGAGGTGCCTGTGTCAGGCAAGCGGGATTTTACTTTCAAGGCAATCGGGTATGTGGCAAAGGTATTGAATCACAGAGTAATGAACATCTACAATTCCGGCGCCGACATTGTACCTTGCATGCATGTTTATCGAACCACGGCTGGAGCCAAAAGAAACCGAGGGCCGGTCAGGCTGGATTGAGGTTATTTGCGGTTCCATGTTCTCGGGAAAGACTGAGGAACTGATCCGCCGGCTTACCCGCGCGGTGATTGCCCGGCAAAAGGTTGAGATCTTCAAGCCGTCCATCGATACACGGTATCACGAACAGAAGATCGTTTCCCATGCGGAGCGCGAGATTCGTTCGACACCTGTAGGTTTTGCCAACGATATTCTCTTGCTGGCCGGTGACTGTGACGTTGTGGGTATTGATGAAGCGCAGTTTTTCGACGAGTCCATTGTCGATGTTTGCAATCACCTTGCCAATTCAGGCAAGCGGGTAATTGTCGCCGGCCTTGACATGGATTTTGAAGGCAGGCCATTCGGACCGATGCCCAACCTGCTTGCGGTGGCCGAATTCGTCACCAAGGTGCACGCCATTTGTACACAGACCGGTGAGCTTGCTTCATACTCGTTTCGACTTGATGAAAACAATTCACAGGTGGTACTTGGGGAAAAGGATAAATACGAGGCACGCAGCAGGAAGGCTTTTGTTGAGGGGATGAAGAAGCGTAAGAAGTAAAAGGCAGTCAGGATGATTCACAAGACCCGGGGCATTGTGTTTCGCTTCACCAAATACGGTGACACCTCCATCATTGTCAACATATTCACTGAGCTCTTTGGCTTGCAGAGTTACATCGTCAATAATGTGAGGAGTAAATCATCCCGAACGATTTCCCTCTATCAGCCCTTGACACTGCTGGACCTTGTGGTGTATCATCGCGAAAACGGCAACATCATGCGCATCAAGGAAGCACGATGCCTTCACGCCTATCAGTCCATCCATCAGGACATTCGAAAAACAACCATTGCCCTGTTTCTTGCAGAGATGCTTAACAAGTCAGTCAAGGACCAAAGCAATGCTGAATCGATCTACGATTTCTTCATGAATTCCTTCATCGCCCTTGACAAGCTTGAAGGCGTAGAGAATTTTCATCTTGTCTTTCTGGTAAAACTCAGCCGTCACCTGGGATTTGGACCGCAGGCCACTCATGAAATTTTGGAAGGACATGGTGTTACCAGTGCCGAGGAGGCTGCACTCCATCAATTGTTAACAGCCGAATTTGAACAATGCCCGGCGCTCACTCACGAGGTCAGACGATCTGTACTGGAATTGCTGCTCACATTTTATAAAAGGCATCTTGAAATGATTGGGGAGATCAGGTCTGTTGCGGTCCTCCAGGAGGTATTTACCCACTGACACGCGTGAATCCGTTCGAAGCATCATCCAAGATTGTCGTCACATGCAACAAACGGCTTGCTCCTTTCCTGGAGGAAGAAGTCACAGAACTGGGCTTTAAGCCGCAGCGAACATTCTCGACGGGGCTGGAATTGAACGGCACCATGCTGGACTGTATCCGGCTCAACCTCAACCTCCGATGTGCCAGCCAGGTGCTTTATAGCGTCAAGGCCTTTCCTGCTGACAGGCCAGATGCAGTGTATCAACAACTTGTTGCCCTTCCGTGGGAAACCCTCATTGCCAGCGATGGGTATCTCTCCGTCACCAGTACTGTTGATCACTTCACGGTCAATAACAACCTGTTCGTCAATGTCAAAGTGAAAGATGCCATCGCTGACCGCATCCGTCGTCATGCCGGTGAACGTCCCGACTCAGGTCCTGAATTGGATGGAACTGTTATCCATCTTTTTTGGCGGGAGGAAATGGCGGAAGTGTTTATTGACACCTCCGGTCACACCTTGGCCAAACATGGTTATCGGAAGATTCCCGGCAAAGCGCCGATGCTGGAAGCGCTCGCAACAGCAACTGTGATGGCCACGAAATGGGATCGCAAGTCTCCATTCATCAATCCGATGTGTGGATCAGGTACAATTGCCATCGAAGCTTTGATGATAGCAACCAATCGCAGGCCCGGCCTTTACCGGTCGAACTACGGATTCATGCACGTGACTGGATTTGACCCAACGATGTATGAAGTTGAACGAAAACGATTGGAGGAACAGGTAGTAGAAATTCCGGGGTTGATGATCGTAGCAACAGATAACCGCCAGGATGCTATTGATATTTCCAGGATCAACGCAGGTGCTGCAGACGTCGACCATCTTATCCAGCTCAGTGTTTGTGACTTCACAGAAACGCCGGTACCGGAAACACCCGGCGTCGTCTATCTGAATCCTGAGTATGGTGAACGGATGGGTGAACTGGAGGAATTGCAGGTCACGTATGCCAACATCGGTGACTTCTTGAAAAAGAAGTGCCAGGGATATCTTGGTTACATATTCACCGGCAATCTTGACCTTGCCAAAAAAATAGGACTGCGGGCAAGCCGTCGGATCGAGTTCTTCAATGCGAAGCTGGACTGTCGTTTGCTCGAATATGAACTGTATGCAGGCAGCCGGCGTCAGCCTAAACCTGACAAGGTCTCCTCAGCGGAGTAGTCTAGGTAGTTCGTTGACGTTTCTGTTCGAGCCGGAATCCTACGCCGTGATAGTTTACAATTTCCAGGCTTGGGTCCTCCTTGAGGTACTTGCGAAGTTTGGAGATAAATACATCCATGCTACGGCCCATAAAGTAGTCGTCATCTCCCCAGACGTTCTTCAAAATCTCTTCCCGTTTGAGAATCCTTCCGCGATTGCGGCACAAGAGTTCAAGCACTTCTGATTCCTTTTGGGTGAGCACTTTGTTGCCTTCCGGATGCTCCAGTGACAGATTTCGAGGATCAAAAGAGTACGTTCCAACTTGAAGAACTTCATCATGGGCGGGGTTCCCGGCCCGACGAAGGAATACATCCATCCGAAGAAAGAGTTCCTCCATACTAAATGGCTTGACGAGATAGTCATCACCACCAGCGGTGAAGCCCGCTACCTTGTCTTCCAGCATGGACTTGGCCGTAATAAAAAGAATGGGAATCTCCTTGTTCTGCTTCCGGATGGTTTGAGCAACGGCAAACCCATCTCTCTTTGGAAGCATGACATCAACGATGCATAAGTCAAAAGACTCCCGGTCAAACACCTGAAGAGCCATTTCACCATCGGTGCAGAGCACAGCGTCAAAGCCCTTCATCATCAATCCGTCTTTAATGACGAATCCAAGACTCGGATCGTCCTCGACCAAAAGAATTTTGCGTCGGTAGGTCACGCCATTGTCAGATGAGCTCATGGTACAATGGGTAGTGATAGCTTGAATGAACTCCCTTTATTCACAACGCTTTCCACGGAGATTTTGCCAAGGTGTTTTTCAACCATATGTTTGACATAGCTTAAACCCAGGCCAAATCCTTTAACATCATGGACATTTCCCGTAGACACACGATAGAATTTGTCAAATATCCGTCCAAGGTCCGAGGATGGAATTCCGATGCCATGGTCAGTCACTGTAACCTCAATCTTTCCATCGACATTTCTCGTTGACACCCTGATTTCAGGGATGCCTTTACTGTACTTGATGGCATTATCAAGGAGATTGTAGATCACATTGGAAAGGTGAAGTGCGTCACCCATCACCGTCGGACTTGTCGCCTGAAAATCAAGATCGATGTTGCACTGAACGCCTATCCTCTTGTTCTCAACAGCCATTTGAAGCATGTTGTGCAAATCAACGCGTTCCTTCTTCAGGCTGTCTCCAGCCTTATCCAGTTCGGCCATCTGAAGCACTCGCTCAACTTGCTGTTTGAGTCGATGATTCTCATTTTCAATAATTGTCGCGTAGTTGGCCAGCCGACCCGGATCTGTTGCAATCGCAGGGTCTCTCAAAACCTGAGCAGAAATAGCAATCGTTGAAATGGGCGTCTTGAACTCATGCGTCATGTTATTGATGAAATCTTTCTGAACCTCGGAGAGCCTGCGCTGCTTCAGAATGACAAAGAGGGTGTAGCTAAAAAAGCAAATGACCACAAGGGTAGCAATGGATGAGAAGCCCCAGATACCCATTTGGCTGATGAGGTTTGCCTCTACGTGAGGAAACTGAACAGCGAAGTAATAGCCGTCATTGCTCAGCATGGGCGATTCAGGAAATATCGATGCTGTCTTCACACTTTTGGGCGTCATATAGTTGCCACCTACCATGCACTTTTCTACGCAGTCATAAATGCCAAATTCAAAACCAGCGGTGATATCCCTATTCTGGAATTCTGTTGCAAGCAGAAAACCGAGAACATTGGCATCAATCGGTCCATTGATTCGCACGATGAAATAGTTGGTGGATACCTGTTCTACAGGATTGGTGGTTGGCGTTGGTGTTTTATTGATTTCAAAAATGTGTTCGGCTACTTTACCCAGCGCCTGGTTGACATCCCTGTTGAATTGGTTTTCCCGGATGTCAAACGCCTTGCGTACCCAATAGATCTGGGTAAACGTAATGCCCGCCAGGCTTAGCACGGCCAGCACAATAACGACGCGAAGGGTTGTCCTGCTCACCTTACAAAGGTAACGCGTATTCAAGGTCTACCTTGTCTGCTATCCCTGCTTAACAAGTCATTAACATCGTTTAGGACGTTATTAACAGGGTGGTGCGCATTTTGATACGATGTTTGTATCGTTCGCACAGACAAAGTAACTTTAAACCTCTAATCAAAAAGTCATGAAAAAACTCATCTTTTTAGCTGCCTTCGTGATGACAGCCAACATGGTTGTCGCACAAATGGCTGCCGCTCCCAGCAGCAACCAGCCTTCCTCTGACATGGCTGTTGCCGTCGTGGACAACCTTGTCCATGATTTCGGAAAAATAAAGCAAGGCGTTCCTGTTACACACGAATTCTCATTCGTGAACAAAGGCAAAGCACCAATGATCATTACCAACGCACAGCCATCCTGCGGATGCACAATTCCTTCATGGACCAAGGATCCTATCCCTCCTGGTGGACAAGGCTATGTAAAAGCAACCTACAATGCTGCCTCACCCGGTGCCTTTGACAAGTCAGTAACTGTTACAGCCAATGTAGAAACAGGGGTTGTCACGTTGCGTATTCGTGGAGAAGTGGTGCAGAACTAGTTGATAGAATATCTTAAGATAAAAGGCCGGATCTTCCGGCCTTTCTTATTTCGCTACATCGAATCTACAGGGGAATAGCTTTCAAAACCTGACATACTTTTCAATAAGCTTCCTGTCAAGTCCAGTTCTCTTTGCTTTGGCAGCCTGAATCCTCAGAATGAATTCAAAAATGCTCCTCCAGCCTGGCAGGTTGCTTTCACTGATCTCAAACAGCCAGGCAAGGGCGAGAGATGATTTTGGAAAGCCTTTGCTGTTGGTCTCTCCATCACGCGCAAGACCGTAACCCACCTGAAGAGATTGCTCGAAGCCGCGACTCGCTGGCCGTAGTTCAACCTGGAATTTTGTTACCGACGGGGAGTCATTGAAAAACCGATGATTGACGAAAGGCTCAGCGATGATCATTTCTCCAGGACGAAGGGTATGAACCGTTTTTCCTGCCTGAACCTTCAGCTCACCTTCCAGGCAATCGAATTTCTCTGAATACGTTTTGTGAAAGTGAATGCCCACGCCACCCTTTGGGGCAAGCTCTACCTCCACGAGGGTAAACTTCCCACCGGTCTCTGCCGACGTTTTCAGAAACGTTACGTAGTCTTTTTGCGCCGGGTTATAAATTCTTCTTGGTTCCATGATAAAAAACCTCTACCGAATTTATGGAATTATTCCGACCCGTACATATCGATGATGTGCTGACTGATCACACGGTACAGTTCAGCCGCCCTTTCATCATTCTGAAGGAATTCGACATGCCGATCGAGGACCTCAAGGTCGTTTCTGATTGCAGGGCCGGTCTGCGCATGCTCGGGTCCCACCGTCAAGGCCTTATTGATGGTTTCACTGATCAACGGTTTAAGCCATTCAAAATCGAGGCCATGCTCACTCATTACCTTCTTTGACAACGTCAGCATGTGATTGGGGAAATTAGAAGCAAACACGGCCGCGACATGCAGTGCTTTACGTTCTTCAGAAGAGATTTTTTTTACTTTTTGACTAATGGCCTTCCCCATCGTAAGCAGGAGTCGTTCTGCTTCCTGATCGCTCGCCTCAATAAAAAATGGAACCGTTTTAAAATCCACTCGCTTTGTTTTGCTGAAAGTCTGCAGAGGATAAAACACGCCGGTATTTTGCGCGGCAGCAAACTGAAGGAGGCTGAGCGGTTGGCTCCCCGAGGTGTGGACCAACGTCGAATCATCGGGGAGAATCAATTCTGTTGTAATGCCCTCGATGCTGTCGTCAGATGCAGCAATGATAAATAGCCGTGATTGACTGGATGAAAAATCCAATGAAGGTTTTACAGTGGCCTGATACAAGCGTTCTGTTAGCTCTTCGGCATGAGACGCATTGGGA
>JAEUUD010000135.1 GCA_016787625.1 Cyclobacteriaceae bacterium | reverse complement strand
TGCCGGATGGCTATTGATAAAAGGTGTGAGTACATCCAGGTCTGCCGGCCAGGCACTACCGATAACCATGACGGGGTTTTCCTGGACGAACTGGCTTGCCAGTGGAAAGTTCTCCTGGTGCTGTGCGATATGATACACACGATCAAACCGCGTGTCGCCAGCCACTTTGACATTGGATATGCCAATGGAGTGGAGCAATGATACGGACGGCTCATCCTGTACGAAGAACCAGCTGAAATTCTTAAGGATGTTTCTGAACAATGATCCATGCCATTTGAAATATACCTGGCTGGAACGAAAGATGGCCGAAATGGAAATAAGAGGAATGTTCTTGCGGTGAAGGGCTTGACTGTAATGAAGCCAGAATTCATACTTTACAAAGACGACAAGTGTCGGCCTCACCTGATCCGCAAACCACCGAGCATTTTCTGAAGTATCCCAGGGTAAATAGAAAATGTAATCGGCATGCGGATAGTTTTTCCTGACTTCATATCCGGAAGGAGAGAAGAAAGTCAGGAGCAGTTTGAGATCAGGTCTCCATTGCTTTAGGGCTTCCATGACTGGTCTGCCTTGTTCAAATTCACCGAGGGATGCACAATGGAACCACACCAATGTGGGGTTGCCGGGGAGAGGAAAAGTACTTCTTAACCTTGAAACCTGTTCGGCACGCCCTTGACGGAAGGCCCTTGCCTTTGGGTTGAACAATGTGGCTACACCATACAAGACCTTTAACGAGGTAATTCCGACAAAATAAAAAAAGGCATTCATAAAGGAATAGGCTCAAAGATAGAGTTTCGACGGGCTTTTGGGCCCCAATCGTACACGCAGATTTTCCACATTATTTTGCTTTTACCTATCTTTCCAGAAACATACCAATCTTCATACCATGAGAAAATTATTTACTCTGTTTGTTTTTGCCTCGGGGTTATTGATCTCCGGCAAGACATTGGGTCAGGCAGATTTTAATGACTTGCTGAAAGGCAGCGTGGCTGATGCCAACTACCTTGCCCAGGGATATATGGAGCCCGCTCTTAATGCGATCGGAAGCGGCCTCAATCAAGGCTGGTACAACACGGCAGCCAATCACAAGAAGTTTGGATTCGACCTGACCATCTCTGTGAGTTCACTTCAGTTTCCCAGCAGTGAGAGGACTTATTTCGTTGACAACACCAAGCTCACCAGTATAGAAATCGTTGGTGATCCCAACGCCCCAACATTTATTGGCTCTGACCAGGCTCCCACGTATCAATACAAAGCGCCGGCATCAGGTACATTCCAGGGACCTCCGGGTGTGAACATTCAGGATCTCCCTCTGGGTGGCCTCCCTATTCCAATGGTCAATCTTGGAATTGGTATTCCCTGGAATACGGATGTGAAATTTCGTTATGGAAGCTACAGTGGATCGGGCGGCACCAAGGTGAACCTTTTTGGATTTGCTGTTCAGCATGACATCAAGCAGCACATCCCCGGTATGAAGGAACTTCCCTTTGACCTTTCTGCATTGATTGGATACACAACCTTTAGTTCTGAGGTAGGGTTTGACTCTTCACAACCCAGTCAGATCGGAAAGGCAGATTTTTCAGCCACAACCATTCAGGGTCTCATCGGAAAGAAATTTTCAGTCTTAACTGTTTATGGCGGTGTGGGATATAACTTCTCCAGCGGTTCATTCAAGGCGCAGGGAACTTACACGGATTCAGAAACCGGTGTTACCATGGTTGACCCCGTGAATATCTCCTCCAGCATCTCAGGACCTCGCGTAACTGCCGGTCTGCGCCTGAAACTGGCGATCTTTACATTCCACGGCGACTATACGCTGCAGCGGTACAACACCATTACATTGGGATTTGGTATTGCCGTAAGATAGTTGCGGTAATACTCCCGGAAGCCTTCGTTCACTTTCCCTGGAACGAAGGCTTTCTTTTTTCTATGAAGGCCTTCATGCCTTCCTTTTGATCGGTACTGGCGAAAGTGAGATAGAAATTCTTACGCTCAAACATCAGGCCCTCATCCAGTAAAGTTTCAAACGACCGGTTCACGGCTTCCTTTGCCAGTTGTATGGCGATGGGAGACATTTGTGCAATTTCTTTTGCCAGTGCGATCGCTTCAGATAGATAGAATTCTACAGGAACAACCTTGATCACAAGTCCATAGAAATGGGCTTCCTCCGCAGAAAGAAACCTTCCTGTCAGAATGAGTTCCATGGCTTTGGCTTTGCCCAGGGCTTTGGTTAGCCGCTGTGTGCCGCCTGCCCCGGGTATTGTTCCAAGTTTTATTTCCGGTTGCCCGAATTTGGCGGTTTCAGAAGCGATGATCATATCGCAGGTCATCGCGAATTCGCAACCCCCACCCAAAGCAAAACCTGAGACAGCCGCAATGATGGGCTTTTTGGTCTTTCGAATTTGGTCCCATGTACTGAACTGATCCAGCAGGTGCATATCGATCGCACTCTTCTCAGCCATTTGCTTGATATCAGCACCAGCGGCGAAAGCCTGTTCATTGCCGGTGATGATGATGGCACGAACCTGATCGTTCTTGTCCAATTCCTGCAGGGTGTCGCGTACCTCCTGCATCAGTTGAGGATTCAGCGCGTTTAACTCCTTGGGTCGGTACAACTCAATGAGGGCGACAAACGGGGCAACTTGCGGGTTTACCTTGATCAGTTCCATGGGTTTTGTTTTGACGTAAATCTAAGCATCTGAAAATGAATTGAGGAAGGGGATGGATTTTTTTGGACAGAGCCGTTGAACCGCCTCATTCAGTTATTTTTACCCTTGAAATCATTATGCGCGTCCTGTTTGTTTGCCTCGGCAATATCTGCCGGTCTCCACTGGCTGAAGCCATTTTTCAAAGTAAGGTATCTCGCTTAGATTTAGCTGACCGCTTTTTTGTCGACTCGTGCGGTACCAGCAACTACAACCTTGGGTGTGAGCCTGATCCGAGAACAGCAGCCAATGCCAAAAAGAACGGCGTCTCCGTTCATCACATAGCGAGACAATTGGAGCCCGAAGATTTTGCAGCCTTTGACAAAATCCTGGTGATGGACCGTCGAAATCTCCGCGAGGCGATGTCGGTAAGTGACGAACGACACCATTCGAAAATATCTTTACTCCGCGACTTTGACCCCTTTGGCTCTGGTGATGTACCTGATCCGTATTATGGAACAGAGAAGGATTTTCAAGCGGTTTTTGAGATACTCGACAGAACGGTTGACAATCTGTTGAGTGACCTTCAGAAAAGAAAGACTAGTTCCTGATCAGGAGCTGTAAAGTGGACCTTGATGTTTGCTCAAGAATGATTCCTTTTCGCTGACGATATGCCTGATAGGTTTTGTCGTCATAGTTTTTAACCGTGATCAGCATAAGGCCAGTATTGTAGTAGACCTCAAAATGTTTGGCAAGTACTTCAATCAATTGCTGAACCTTTTCTTCCCTGTAGTCGACGCAGAACGAAAATGAAATAGCGGAATTTTGCATCACATTGATCTTCATGTTGAGTTCGGAAATGGCATTAAAAATCAAACTCAACTGCTGTTCATCAATAAATGTGTAGTCAGTGACACCACAGGATATCAGGCATTGATTCTCCTTGAACACAATCAATGGCGGCAGGTTTTTAATTCTGACTTCGTGAATGACAGTACCGGGTAAGGTCGGATCATCGAAATTCTTGACAAGAAGGGGAATGCTTCTGTTGGCAAGGGGCTTGATGGTTTTGGGGTGAATGACACTGGCGCCGTAGTAGGTCATCTCAGCCGCCTCTCTGAAGGGGAGTTCCTCAAAAGGAACAGCATCAGGAATCCGCTTTGGATCGGCATTCATCACGCCAGGCACATCTTTCCAGATGGTCACGTTGGCTGCAGGCAGGCATGAGCCGAAAATGGCGGCTGTGTAGTCTGACCCTTCGCGTCCCAACGTGGTGGTGAATCCCGCTGTGTTTCCACCCAGAAATCCCTGGGTGATGACCACGTGCTCTTCCAATAGTGATTTTATTCCTGAGATCCTCTTCTCTGATTCCTCCCAATCAACTTTGCCTTCACGGTAGCAATCATCTGTTCTTATGTACGTCCTTACATCAGCCCACTTGGTATTTATTCCATCGCTTTCCAGGAAGGCGCTTACGATCATGGTTGACATAAGTTCTCCGCGGGAAACAACCTGATCATAAAGCTGATCATGAGACAATCCTGCCGTCTGTTGATTTTCTATCGCCTTGAATTGCGTGTCGATGTCCTGCCATACCGAATGACCTTTCGGAATGAGGTCTGTCATCACTTTCTGATGATAAGCCCTGATTTCATTTAATTCCAGTCGGAAGTCTGACCCCTTCTTCATATGACCCACGACGCGTTCCAAGGCGTTGGTCGTCTTTCCCATGGCTGAGATCACCACGAGCAGTTTCACGTCCTGCGAAGCCCTGACGATGGCTGCTACCTTTCTGATGGCATTAGCATCACGAACCGAAGCCCCGCCAAACTTGTACACATGGAACGGAGATTTCATACCTTTTTGATTGAATAGCAGGCTTTCTGCCGTAAATTGAACGACAATATTTTCACTGCGAATTACTGATTTTTATGGAACAATCCCGAATTGCCCACTCGATCGGCATCGCGCTGGACCGGTTTATCAAAAACAACCAGGAACAGTTCCAGTATGCGAGCGGCGAGCTGTCCCAGTTGCTTCGTGACATTGCACTTGCATCGAAGGTGGTCAACCGCGAGGTTAACAAGGCGGGCCTGATTGATATCATGGGCGCGATGGGTTCGCAGAATTCCGGTGGAGACAGCCAACAGAAACTTGATGTGCTGGCCAATATTCGCTTTACTCGGGCATTGTCAAAGGGAGGTGAAGTGTGTGCATTGATCTCAGAGGAAACCGAATCGTACGTAGACCTTAACAATGATGGCAAGTATGTCATTGCCATTGATCCGCTTGATGGGTCGTCCAATATTGATGTTAATGTGTCGATAGGAACAATTTTTTCTATCTACAGAAGAAAGAGCCCCGAAGGGACGCCGATTCAACAACAGGATATCCTTCAGAAAGGTACCGAGCAGGTGGCGGCTGGCTACATTCTTTACGGTTCCTCCACCATGCTCGTGTACACAACAGGACATGGGGTCAATGGATTTACCTATGAGCCTTCCCTGGGAGAGTACTTTCTTTCTCACCCCGACCTGAAAATGCCGGATGATGGGAAGATATTTTCTGTCAACGAAGGACAAGCGCTTTCTTTTGCGCCATCAGTGACGAGCTATCTGACCTATTGCAAGCAAAACGGGTACACAGCCCGTTACATCGGCTCACTGGTCGCTGACTTCCACCGTAACATGCTGAAGGGGGGTATATATATTTATCCCGCCACGGCAAAAGACAAGAATGGAAAGCTTCGTCTGATGTATGAGTGCAACGCGCTCGCATTTATCGCGGAGCAGGCCGGTGGCCTGGCGACAGACGGCAAGAACAGAATCATGGACATTGTACCGACAACCCTGCATCAACGCGTACCCTTTTATGTCGGGTCAAAGAAAATGGTGGAGAAAGCAGGGTCTTCCTAATTCACTTTTGCTCGGAGAGAATCTCAGGAGCGTACTGACGAATAATCGTGTACCACTTGACGAGCTTCTTGATGTCAGAAACATACACGCGATCTTCATCATAAAGTGGAAGCACCGATTTCATAAATGCCTTCAGCTCTGCGGCATCAGAATTCGCGTCAACACCCGGATCGGCATCAAAGTCAGTTTTGATCTTCTTCAGAACATCGCCCAGGGGTGTCGTTCCCTCTTTGGTGCTGACATAGATGGAGATTTCATCCAGGAGAGAAACTTTCGCATTGGCGCCAACGACAAGCTTGGCCTTGGAATCATCCAGCGCCTCCAGCAACATGCCTGTTTTCCCCGGCTTGATAATCTTGTAAAGGCCTCCTTTTCCTGAGACACTGGCAAGTTCTTTCAGTTCCATTACGTGTGCTTAAGCGGTCAAAAGTAGTCATTATTTGGTAGCGAGCAGCGACTCCATATAATTAAGGAGTGTTTCCTTACCCCGACGATCATCGGCCGAAGTAGAAAATACGGGAGGAAGTTCTTCCCAGGTATCCAGAAGTTTTTTCTCCCAAAGCTGCATGGATTTGACGAGCTCATTTCTTGATAGCTTATCGATTTTTGTAAACACGAGTGCAAATGGAATCCCTTCTGTTCCCATCCACTGAATAAAATCAAGATCAATGGCTTGTGGAACAAGGCGAGGGTCCAGCAACACGAAAGTGGTTACGAGATTGGTTCGCTTCTTTAGGTAGGTTTCGATCATCGGGCCCCAGGAGGCACTCTTTGCCCTGCTAATCTTCGAGTAACCGTATCCCGGAAGATCGACGAGGTACCAAGAATCGTTGATAAGAAAGTGATTGATGGTTTGTGTCTTTCCGGGGGTTGAAGAGGTTTTTGCAAGGCTTTTCCTGTTGACAAGCATGTTGATCAATGAAGATTTACCCACGTTGGACCTTCCGATAAAGGCAAACTCTTTCTTGTCAGGCGAGGGACATGCCGCCGGATTTGTATTGCTAACAAGAAAATTGGCTGAGATGATGTTCATCAGGAGGCACAAAAGTATTGATTAGATCTGTTTATTGTATGCACCTGCCGATTGGAGAGACGTTATTCGCATAAAAATCGTAAATCGTACCCCTGATAGCAGCTGACAGACGTGAGTGTAGTGGTTCCATATAAAGAGGATCCTGGTGCCAAGAAGCAGCAGGTAGCACGGATGTTTGATAACATCAGCGGGAAGTATGACTTTCTCAACCACTTCCTCAGCCTTGGCATTGATATCGTCTGGCGAAAGAAAGCCATCCGCAAACTGATTGACCTTCACCCCAGGGAGATTCTTGATGTGGCAACAGGCACAGGTGATTTTGCTGTTGAGTCGCTTAACCTAGAGCCGGATAGGGTGATTGGTGTGGATATCTCAGAGGGTATGCTTGAAGTGGGCAGGAAAAAGTTAGAACGGCGTGGATTGAACCAAAAAATTG
>JAEUUD010000134.1 GCA_016787625.1 Cyclobacteriaceae bacterium | reverse complement strand
CCCCAAACTTTTGCTCCAGGTATTTCTCCGTGCGAAACCCAACGCCGACATTCAAGGCTTTTTCCCATTTCTCCTGGATGGTCAGGATACCGACCCGGATAGCACCCACAGGGCGGGTGAAGGTAAAGGGGAGGAGGTCAACCCGGATAGAAGGATCATCAAACAGGACAACGTTCATGGCGCTAAAATAGACCTTTGACCCTTATAAAATGCAAAGGGCCCCCTGATGGAGGCCCTTACGCTATGGCTGGCAGTTGTACTAAGAATCTGCCTTTTTGTACTTCTTCTGGAACTTCTCAACACGGCCCGCAGAGTCAACAAACATCTTCTTGCCGGTGAAGAAGGGGTGTGATGCAGAGCTTACTTCAACCTTGATAACAGGGTATTCCTTGCCATCAGTCCAGGTGGTCGTTTCCTTCGACTTTAGGGTAGAACGGCTCAAAAACTTGAAATCGCTGGATGTGTCCCAGAACACAACTTCGTTATAGTCCGGGTGAATATCTTTCTTCATGTCGCTTACTTTAAAAAGGACTGCAAAGATAAATACCCCGAAGGTATTTGCAAGGGCCCTGCATTGTTAAAAACCCCTGTTGGTTGTATTTTTGACCTCAAAATCGCCTATCCTGCCCCTCCACGGCTTCCACGATATCTGTTCTGTCATCTCCAATCCCTGCTATTGCATGGATAGATGGCTATTTTCAATACCATCGGTTTGTAAAGGCATTATTGCCATCATCCTGACAGGGATGCTCATACTGCCTGTGGAGCCCCTGAAGGCACAAAGCACCAATGCCCCCCTCGATGAGGCGTACTACCATTGGATCGACCGCTATGAAGTAAAGTCGGGTGCCATTGTACCAGAGCTCTTCACCACCGTGAAGCCTTACAAGAGGTCAGCGATTATTGCCATGGTTGATTCACTGCAGTCACGTTACAAGGTGTTTCAGTCTGCTGCTGACCAGTTCAACCTGACGTATCTCCACAACGACAGTTGGGAGTGGTCCCGGGCGGAATCCAGCAACAGCGCCAAACCCTTTCTGAAAGCGCTATATCGGAAGAAGTCCGACTTCTACATGGTGGATGAAGAGGATATCGATTTGCACATCAATCCTGTCTTGTATCTCGGCGCCGGCAAAGACTCGCGCCTGGGTGAGACAGTTTTCACCAACGCCAGAGGTTTCGAGATCCGTGGAATGATCGACAAGAAAATCGGTTTCTATACCTTCCTTACGGAGAATCAGGCTCGCCTTCCTTTGTATGCGACGGAATATTCCAGCTTGTATGGCTACAACATCGTACCTCACACGGGATTCTATAAGACCTTCAAAGGTACGGGCGTCGACTATTTCGAGGCGCGCGGGTATATCGACTTTAACATCTCCAAGCACATATGGATGCAGTTTGGTCACGACCGCACATTCATCGGAACTGGGTATCGCTCACTGATCTACTCCGACTTTGCTCCGCCCAGCCAGTTCCTAAGGGCCAATGTGAAAATCTGGAAACTGAACTACCTCTTTCAACTGAGCCGCATGACGGCCAACAATACGGGGACCAATGTATCTCGCTACCCTGACAAGTACATGGCCTTCCATCACCTCAGTGTGAACATTGGCAAAAAACTGAACCTGGGCCTTTTTGAATCGGTGATGTTCTCGCCCCAGGATTCCATCAATGGCGGTGTGTTTGAACTTAGCTACCTGAACCCTGTTATTTTTTACCGAGCCATTGAACAACAGAATGGGAGTGCTGACAATGTCATCCTTGGCCTTGACTGGAAGTGGCTGATCACCAAAGGAATTTCTTTCTATGGTCAGTTTGTGCTTGATGAATTTGTGTTGAGCAATATCACCTCCAGCAACGGCTGGTGGGGCAACAAGTATGCGCTTCAAGGCGGAATCAAATATATCGATGTGGCTGGCATCCAGAACCTGGATTTGCAACTGGAGGGCAATGTCGTCCGGCCCTTCACCTTTTCACACGAAAACCTTTTCACCAACTATGCCCACTTTCTTCAGCCCATTGGTCATCCGATGGGCGCCAATTTTTATGAGATCGCCGGCATTGCGAGGTATCAGCCGATGCCCCGGCTTTCGCTGACGCTGAAGTCATCCTATCTGAGAACGGGCCGTGACAATGTGAAAGGCACCACACCGGATGTTGATTGGGGTGGCGACATCAATAAGAGTTACACGTTACGTGAACAGGACTACAACAATAAAACCACCCAGGGAACCGACAATACCATTGTGTTCGCTGACTTGTCAGCATCCTATATGCTCCGGCACAACCTGTTTCTTGACTTCAGGCAAACCTTTCGTAATAGCAAGAGCGCTGACAATGCTTTCGACAACAGGACGACATTAACTTCCGTAGCTTTGCGGTGGAATATCGCAGCGCGGCTCTACGATTTCTAAGCGCCGATGAACATCTTCCAGCGAATCCTGTCTTATTCAAACCGCCTCCAAATCAGGCTGCCGCTGTTTTTCTTTTATTCAATCCTGGGAATCATTTTTGGGGCGTTCAACATTGTGCTGGTTATTCCTATGCTCAATGTGCTGTTTGACAAATCCGTGACCGAAGTGGTTGTGCCTCCCATTCCGGAGTTTACCCTCTCGACAGACTACGTCACAGCAACCTTCAATCATTATCTTCTCAGCATCGTGCACGATCATGGCAAGCTGAAGGCCCTACTCTTCGTTTGTGCCCTGATTGTAGGTTGTGTGATCTTTGCCAACCTGTTTCGCTTCCTGGAGCGTGTCATCGCCACCAAGATTCGTGTGGACCTGGTGAGAAACATCCGGCTGGAGATATTCCGGAAGGTATCGCTGCTCCATATTGGGTTTTTCAACACCGAAAGAAAGGGCGATCTGATTTCGAGGTTTACCAACGATGTCTCAGAAATGGAGAACGCTGTGATGAACAGCCTCAAGGCCGTCCTGAAAGAACCGATCACCATCATTGTGTACTTTTTTGTGCTCTTCACCATATCCCCGAAACTCACCTTATTTACACTGCTTGTGCTTCCGATCACCGGTGGTGTGCTGGCTGAAATCATCAAGCGACTGAAAAGACAAGCCGCGGCAGGACAGGAGTCCCTCGGTAGAATTGTCAACATACTCGATGAGGCGTTCAGCGGCATGCGTGTGGTGAAGGCATTCAACGCAAGAAATTTCATCATGAAGAAAATTGAGGACGAAAGCTGGTACTACAGGAAGGTGAACAAATCCATGTCTTACAAGAATGAACTGGCATCTCCGGTTTCGGAAATCCTGGGTGTCATCATCGTTGCAGGCATCATTTTCTTTGGCGGCAACATGGTGCTGACAGAAGAGTCAGCCCTCAAGCCTGAAGTGTTCATCGGATTCCTTGCGGTGTTTTCAATGATCATCCAGCCTGCAAAGAATTTTTCCAACGGCATCACTTCCCTTCAGCGGGGAACGGCTTCAGCAAAAAGGATTTTCGACATCATTGATATGGTACCTGCCATCAGCGACAAACCCAACGCGCAGGTACTGAAGGATTTCAAGGAAAGCATAGAGTTCAGGAATGTTTCATTCGCCTATGAAAGCGAGCCGGTACTCAAAAATATCAGCCTGATTATTCCGAAAGGGAAGACGGTGGCCTTGGTAGGTCCATCCGGCGGAGGAAAATCGACGATGGCAGACCTGGTGCCCCGATTCTATGATCCGATGGCCGGTGAGGTCTGCATCGATGGCAAATCCCTGACGGATTACAACATGGAATCACTCCGCCAGCACATGGGTGTGGTGACACAGGAATCCATCCTTTTTAATGATACGATCTTCAACAACATTGCCTTTGGCAAGGAAGGTGTCAGCGAGGAAGCCGTCATGGAAGCCGCCCGCATTGCCAATGCCCACGATTTCATTGTTCAGACCGAGCACGGCTACCAAACCCTGATCGGTGAACGTGGAAGCAAACTTTCCGGAGGTCAGCGCCAGCGAATCAGCATCGCCCGCGCCGTCCTCAAGAATCCACCCATCCTCATCCTGGACGAGGCCACGTCGGCCCTTGACTCAGAGTCAGAAAAACTGGTGCAGGAGGCCTTGTTCAACCTGATGAAAAACCGGACATCCCTGATTATTGCACATCGCCTGAGTACCATCCAGCACGCCGATGAAATTGTTGTCGTTCAGGACGGCCAGGTGGCCGAACGCGGCACACATCAGCAACTGCTCGACAGCGGGGGGTTATACTGGAAACTTAGCACAATACAGAAAAACTGACATGCGTCACCGGGATTGGGTATTCGATAAAATCTCGCCTGCTCATTTACGGGATTTGCATTATGTTTACGACAATGTTCCATCATGAATAGAAGGCGCCTCATACTTTATCTGATCTTTGTTGCTTACCAGATTGGTGCCTTTACCTTCACTTTTCTCGTCGACGGACACCTTGACCTGCTGGGGTTACTCAAGTACATTCCATTGTTCAAATATGTAGCCTTCCTCGGAATACTCTTTATCGTCATTGACGTGGCCCTGTATTTCAAAGACTGGCGTTCCAACAAGCAGGAAAAGAAGGATCTCCGTGACGAGAACACGGACCTGAAAGCCCGGCTTTTCGACATGCAGGAGGCAGCGAGAAAAGGGGAGAACTCAAAAAAAGCATGAGCAGCAAGAGCCTGATCGAACAGGAATTGCAGGAGGCTTCTACCGTCCTGCAGGCGTTCCTTAAGGATTCAGCAGCGGTTGCATCCATTGAGAAAGCCGCCGACATAATGTCACTGGCCGTTCAAAACGGCGGTAAGATGATCTCCTGTGGCAATGGCGGCTCTCACTGCGATGCCATGCATTTTGCTGAAGAACTCACAGGCAAATACCGCAATCCCCGTAAGGCAATTCCTGCCATCTGTATTTCTGACGCGTCGCATATCACTTGTGTTGGAAACGACTATGGTTTTGACTTTATCTTTTCACGTTACCTCGAGGCACTGGGCAACAAGGGCGATGTATTATTGGCCATCAGTACCAGTGGCCAGTCGGCCAATGTGATCAAGGCGGCTGAGACTGCCAGGCAGCGTGGGATGAAAGTAGTCGCCCTTACCGGAAAAGACGGTGGCAAGCTCGGCCCTATGGCGGATGTCGAAATCAGGGTGCCGCACCATGGATTTGCCGACAGGATTCAGGAAGTACACATCAAGATCATTCACATTCTGATTCTTCTTATCGAGAAGAAAGTGGGATAGGGGTCGAGGTTCAAGGGTCGAGGTTCAAGGTTCAAAGTTTAAGGTTCAAAGTTTAAGGTTCAAAGTTTAAGGTTGGAACTCGTCATGAAAACCGTCAGCATCGGTTGCTGAGGTAATGATGATTAATTGGGTATTTGACCGAATGGTTGCAAAGACATTCGGCAGTGCCGTCTTCGGCGTCGACGCACGTACCATTACGGTAGAAGTCAACATTTCCACAGGTCTTCACTTATACATCAGTGGCTTGCCCGACAGCGCGGTCAAAGAAAGTGAACACCGGGTAGAATCAGCAATGAAAACGCTTGACTTCTACATGCCGAGAAATAAAGTGGTGGTCAATCTGGCGCCAGCAGACATCCGCAAGGAAGGCTCTGCATATGACCTGCCCATTGCACTTAGTGTATTGCAAGCCTCCGGACAGATGATCGCACATGACCTTGAGCGCTATGTCATCATGGGTGAACTGGCTCTCGATGGCTGTCTTCGCCCCATCAAAGGCGTATTACCCATCGCCATCCAAACCAAGAGGGAAAAATTCAAGGGCTTCGTGCTGCCTCGCGCCAACGCAAAAGAAGCAGCCATTGTCGGTGACCTGGATGTCATCCCGGTTGAATCGCTGGAGGAAGCCATTGACTTTTTTGAAAGAAAGAAGACCATCGACCCTGTCGTGGTTGATTCGAAGGAGATCTTTCAGAACCAATGCAACAGCTATGATGCCGATTTCAAGGATGTGCAAGGCCAGGAGAACATCAAGCGTGCGCTGGAGATTGCCGCAGCAGGAGGCCACAATGTGATTATGATCGGCCCGCCGGGTGCTGGCAAGACCATGCTGGCCAAACGCCTCCCTACTATCCTGCCGCCGTTGACTTTGAATGAAGCGCTGGAGACAACGAAGATTCATTCTGTGGCTGGTAAGATCGACAAGGGCGCATCCCTGCTCACGACAAGGCCGTTCCGTTCGCCACATCACACGATTTCCGATGTTGCTCTGGTCGGTGGCGGTGGCAACCCGCAGCCGGGAGAAATCTCACTTTCTCATCATGGCGTTCTCTTCCTTGATGAATTGCCCGAGTTCAAACGCACCGTGCTTGAAGTGATGCGGCAACCCATGGAGGAACGGCGCGTGACCATCTCACGCGCAAAGGTCTCTATTGACTATCCGGCCAACTTCATGCTTGTGGCCAGTATGAATCCCTGTCCGTGCGGGTACTACAACCATCCCGAGAAGGAGTGTGTCTGCGGGCCGGGCGTTGTACAGCGGTACCTGAGCAAGATCAGTGGGCCGTTGCTCGATCGCATCGACCTTCACGTAGAGGTAGTCCCGGTGAGCTTTGATGAAATGACGGCCAAACGGAAGGCCGAGGACAGCCGAGTGATCCGGGAACGGGTGGTCAAAGCGCGGGAAATTCAGACCAGGCGCTTTGAAAAGCAACCGGACATTTTTTGCAATGCGATGATGCCGTCCAATGTGGTCAAGGAAATTTGCCTGGTGGGAGACGCAGGAATCTCCCTGCTGAAGACTGCCATGGAACGACTTGGTTTGTCGGCGAGGGCTTATGACCGCATCCTGAAAGTTTCACGGACCATCGCTGATCTTGCGGGGTCGGAAGAAATAAAAGTGGAACACCTGGCGGAGGCCATTCAGTACAGAAGTCTCGATCGGGACGGTTGGGCGGGGTAGCGAAAAAATGAAAATGGAAAAAGAAGGCACATCTCCCTAAGACTGGAAGCTATCCCTGACGAACTGGTCATGAGCCGGATCCGGGAAATCAGGGGCCAGAAGGTTGTGCTGGATGCTGATCTGGCACAATTTTATGGTACTGAAACTTCTTTGCTAAAGCGACAAGTAAGACGAAACATTGATCGCTTCCCGGAAGATTTTATGTTCGAATTGACTGAA
>JAEUUD010000133.1 GCA_016787625.1 Cyclobacteriaceae bacterium | reverse complement strand
GAGGATCAATGCGGAACGGATCGCTCTTGACCTGCTTGAACAGAAGGAGCGCGGAACTGAATTAACCTTGTTGGGAAACCTCAACACGATGATCAACGCTGGCGATCGGGCCGGTCAGGCCATGGAATATCATCGGCTCAGTCAGTACTATGCCGAGAGGAAGCAATATGATAAAGCCTATGCCTACCTCCAGAAACATGAGGCACTGAGTGATAGCGTTGAAGGCAAGGAAGTGCTCTTGCAGATGCGGCAGCTGGAGGAGCAGTTTCTCAGTGAGAAAAAAGAAAGGGAAATAGCGCTGCTGAAGAAAGACCAGGAGCTGAGCGCACTTGCCTTAAGTCGCGAGCGGACGAATATGATACTGATCACCACCGCGCTCCTGTCGGTTATTATTATTGGTGGATTGCTGGTTAATCGCTATCGCATCATGAACAGGGCCCGGCGTGAGATCGAACTCGAAAAAGTCCGCAACCACATTGCCAGGGATCTGCATGATGACATTGGCTCGACCCTGTCAAGCATCAACATCATGAGCCAACTGGCATTGAGCGAAGACCCTGATAAGCACCTCCGGCAGATCACCCAGCATTCTGCGCAGATGATGGAGAACATGAGTGATATCGTATGGTCCATCAACCCGAGAAACGATTCGATTGACCAGGTTGTGTTGAAGATGAAGGAATTTGCCTCGGAAATTCTTGAGCCCAGGGGAATTGAATTCGACTTTGACACCGATCCATCCATCTCTCAAACGAAACTCAGCTCAGAGAACCGGAAAAATCTGTTTCTGCTTTATAAAGAAGCCATCAACAACGCGGCCAAATACAGCGGGGCAACCAGGGTAACGATTGGCTTGTCGGTCCGGCAAGAAACTTTTCATTTTTCTGTTCATGACAATGGAACCGGATTTGATCCTGAACGGGTCAAGCATGGCAACGGACTTCTCAATATGAAGGAGCGTGCCGCGACCATGAATGGAAAATTCACGCATACGAGCAAGGTTGGCGAAGGGACGCAAATGCGGTTGGAAATACCCATCACATGATTGAGGTATGTGATGTGGTTGAGAAGCATAGCAAGTTTGTAAGCGTAATTAGCCATGGCCGTTTCCATACTCCTTTTTGAAGATAACCGCCTCCTCAGGGAGAGCATTGAAGGGCTTATCAAGCTTCAACCGGGTTTTGATCTTTGCGGGGCTTACGAGAATGCGCTGGCCATAAGGGACCATCTTGCATCCGGGCCTGACCTTATCCTGATGGATATCGACATGCCGGGCATGAACGGGATTGAAGCCGTCAAGGTGGTAAGACAACAAAACAAAGCGGTACCGATCATCATGCTCACGGTCTTTGATGACAACAACCATGTGTTTGAAGCACTCCAGGCAGGAGCATCGGGCTACCTCCTCAAAAAGCACATCTCCTCCAAGCTTTTCGATGCGATGCATGAAGTATTGGATGGCGGTGCGCCGATGTCACCTGTCATAGCAAAAATGGTGATTGACTCACTGCAGAAGTCACCGCGCAATGATTACCAGCTTACACCGCGCGAGCACGAGGTACTTGTACGTCTTAGTCAGGGAAACAGCTACAAGATGATTGCCGCCGCGTCGGGTATCAGCATCGACACCGTACGGACTCATATCAAGAAGGTCTATGAAAAGCTTCATGTTCATTCCCAGACGGAAGCGGTGAGCAAGGCGATACAGGAGCGGCTGGTGTAGGAGGTTCTATCAAACAATCAACAGTTTTTCAGTCGTACTGATAAGTGGCACCGCACGCTCAAGTCACGGGCCTTAATAGCTCATATCCAGCACACCATCGGTGATCTCCACTGACCCCAGGGTGCAACTGAAACGAAGAAGCACACGCTGTTTGTTCAGGTCATTTTGCAGTACAGTGATCGTTCCATCAGTCGAATAAAAATTTCCAGCCGGACTTATCAACTCCACTGATTCAAATGAATAAGGATCAAGTGGGTAAACACCTGGCAGTGCATCACGTGAAATGGTCACCCTGATCCATTGCCCGGTATCTGGATTGTAGAATATCGGTGTCAATTGTCCGGCACCTGACGAGTATCCATTATATCGAAATACGGTAACACTCCCGTCGATCGTGGCGAAGCCGATACTGAGCGGTACATCATAAACCTCGTGGTCAATGTCTTCCTTGTAAACGACAGGGTTCTGAATCGTGCCTACTGAAATGGTTATATCCGGTTTTCCCTGGTACATGTCCCGCAGAGTTGATGAAAATTTACCCTGTATGGTTCCGGCCGTAGCATCAAAATGGTCGACGGAAATCTCTCCGGCTTTTATGGCTTTAACAAATGATGATAAGTAGAATCCTGCCCCGTCAGGATTGGAATATCGTACAAAGTTCTCCGGAATGGCGCTGACGCCTGCACCCATCACTTCTTTGATACCATCTTCAACCTTGTCGATGTAAATTTCAATAATGGATCCATCATCACTATAACCCTTGATGAAAAGAGATTCGCCATCTGTCCTTGCATGAACCGTGTATGCCTTCCACGCCGTACCATTGACCTCGGCCGTCATGACCGGAGGCATGGGTTGAATCTCCTTTGTACACTGTGTGCACAAGGTCATGCAGACCAAACCAATTAGCGTCAGTCTCATACCCTAATATACATCAACGGTTTTTACATTCAGACGCCGCTCCAGTACGGCTGCACATCATTCGGATAGATCTTCATGTGCTTCGCCCGAACGGCTTCAAGAATAACTTGCCTTAGTTCGTCAAGATTCTTTTTTGTCGTTGCTGAAACAAAAACGACCTTCTCGTAGCCCATCTCCCTATAACGACCTTTGATGCTTTCCCAACTGTTGACATCATCCAGACCGTTCACGAGGTCCATTTTGTTAAGCACCAATATGGTCGGAATACTCCCGGCCCCAAGATCAGCCAAGGTTTTGCTCACCACTTCAATCTGATTGTCATGAAACGGATGCGCCATATCAACGATGTGCAGAAGGATGTCGGCCTCACGCACTTCGTCAAGGGTGGACTTGAAAGATTCTATCAGGTGATGCGGAAGCTTTCGAATGAAACCAACCGTATCGGAAAGTAAAAAAGGCGTGCTGCCGAGCACCACCTTGCGGACGGTGGCATCGACCGTTGCAAACAATTTGTTTTCAGCCTTGACATCTGATTTTGACAGCAGGTTCATCAGCGTTGACTTGCCGACATTGGTGTAGCCTACTAGGGCCACACGGACCACGTTGGTTCTTGATTTACGCTGAGTGGCTTTTTGCTTCTCAATTTTCTCCAACTCATCCTTGAGGATGGAAATCCTGAACCGAATGTTGCGCCGGTCTGTTTCAATTTCACGTTCGCCGGCACCGCCACGTGTTCCCGTTCCACCGCGCTGTCGTTCCAGGTGTGTCCATAACCGGGTAAGGCGTGGCAGCAAGTATTGGTTACGAGCCAGCTCTACCTGGGTACGGGCCTGGGCTGTCTGTGCGCGCATGAGGAAAATATCCAGGATCAGGAGACTCCTGTCATAAACCCGCACCTTGGGAGACTCATCATCGGCATTGAATTCACGCTCCAAATTCCGAAGCTGGCTTGGGCTCAGGTCATCGTCAAAGATGAGATTCCCCACACTTTCCTTACGTGCGTATTCTTTGATTTCCGCGAGCTTCCCCTTACCCACAAACGTGCGGACATCGGGGTGCGGCAGGTGCTGGACATACCGCTTAAGCGTTGAAATTCCGGCTGTCTCTGCCAGAAAAGCCAACTCATCCAGATGCTCCCGGACCAGCTCTTCAGGCTCCCTTCCGGAGGTGACTGCCACCAATGCGGCGCGGTTTTTTGAATCGATTGAATTACCCATGGGCAATAAGGCCTCAAACTTACCCCTATTTGACCCTTTGGTTTTTCGGGAGGTTACTTTTTTTTAGTTTTGAGGGATTTATGACCGTAAAATGACCGTCTTTAACGGATCCCGTCAGGGGTTCTAGTTGGCCCAAATGAAAGTAGCAATCGTACTCAACACGTCCTGGAACATCTATAACTTCAGGATGAACTTCGTAAGGGCGCTTATCGCCAAAGGTTACGAAGTTCACACGGTCGCCCCCGAAGACCGATACACCCAATATCTTCAGCAGGCAGGTTGCCACCACCATGCGGTGACGATGGACAGCCGTGGCATCAATGCCCTCAAAGACTTTGCGCTCATCCTTGAGCTGCGTTCTATATATAAGGAGATCAAGCCGGATATCATTCTTCATTACACCATCAAGCCCAACATTTACGGATCCATTGCGGCGGCTATGCTGCGCATTCCAACCGTCAATAATGTTTGTGGGCTGGGAACGGTATTCCTTCGTAAGAACCTGCTTTCATCTGTCGCGATACAGTTGTACCGATGGGCATTCCGGTTCCCAAAGAAGGTCTTCTTTCAGAATCCGGATGACCGGGATCTATTCGTTTCAAAACGTCTTGTTCCGGCTCAATCTGCTGATCTGCTTCCAGGCTCAGGTATTGACCTTCGCCGCTTTACACCGGCACCATTTACGCGCAACGGTTCCTTTACGTTCCTGCTTATCTCAAGATTGATTACTGACAAGGGCATTCTTGAGTATGTCGAAGCTGTAAAGCGTCTGAAAGCCCAGGGCATCAATGCCCGCTTCCAGGTACTTGGCGCCAAAGATCCGGCACACCGACGTGGTATTTCTGTCGAAACAATCCAGTCATGGATCGACTCCAATACGATTGAATACCTCGGAACAGCTGAAGATGTTCAGCCTTTTATCAAGGCTGCTGACTGCATCGTTCTCCCATCCTATCGTGAAGGCACACCACATACGCTTCTTGAAGCGGCGAGTTGCGCCAAACCCATTGTCGCTACGGATGTCCCTGGTTGCCATCAGGTGGTTCAAAACAATCACAACGGTCTTCTGTGCAAACTTCAGGATGCCGGCGACCTTGCCGACAAGATGCTTCAAATGACAAGGCTGGACGACGACACCCTGCGTGGTTACGGTGTTCGCGGCCGTCAGAAAATGGAACGGGAGTTTGACGACTCCATAGTCATTGACAAGTACCTCACTGCTATTTCAGAGTTCAAGAAGACCTCCTGACCGGCATTCTTCGCCAGTTGAGCGGAAATCGGTATTTTTACTGTCCTATTACCCGCATGGTGAAACACGTACGCTCATACGCCTTTGTTCTGACCCTCATGACAATTGCCGGATGTTCCTCCTACAGGCAGAACATCATGCTAAAGACCCCCGATGATTTCAAGTCCGCTGCCGTCTCCAGGGAAGTAAGGGAGGCAGAGCGCAACTATGTCATCCAGAACAACGACCACCTGCAGCTTGAAGTTTACACGAATAAGGGCGAGCGCATCATCGATCCCAATCCAACTTTGTCACAAAGCTCCACCACAACCACGACGGAGCCAAAACCAGAAATCAGTTACCTGGTGGACTTGCAGGGGATTGCCAAATTTCCGGTCATTGGCGAGATGAAAGTGGCCAACCTTACCCTTCGCCAGGCGGAAGCAATCCTGCAGGTTGAGTATGAAAAGTATTTTACTGAATCATTTGTCGTTCTCACGTTTACCAACAAGCGGGTAATCGTTCTCGGCGCTGTCGGCGGTCAGGTCGTTCCGCTGCAGAATCACAACGTCACGCTGGCAGAGATTCTCGCGGTCTCCAAAGGACTGCCCAATGACTCAAAATCACACAACATCCGGATCGTAAGAAAAGATCAGGTGTTTGTCGTTGACCTCAGCACCGTAGAAGGTTTTCTGGCTGGCAATATGATCATTGAACCTGGAGATATTATATATGTGGAGCCCGTCAGGAAGCCATTTGCAGAAGGCGTCAGGGATTATGCAGGTCTTGCCAGTTTGCTGGTGAGCACCCTGTCATTGATTGTTGTCATCCAAAGCACCAAGTAATCGTGGACCAGCGCATACCATCGAGAAATGTTGAACAGATAGATGTTGACAAGCTGGTCACGCTGCTGAGGAAGAACCTCTGGATCATTATCCTGATTTTCATTGCCACCAACCTCACAGCCTACCTCACGCTTCGCTGGACCAAAGACATCTTCGAATCAACGTCAGAACTGAAACTAGATGTAAAGCAGGATGCGACAGCGCTGGGTATCACACAAATTGTTGAAGACCAGAACCGCAACATCGTGGCCGGTGAGATCGAACAAATGCGCTCAAAGCTCTTCTTCAGCCGCGTATTGGATTCCCTCGATCTTTGGGTGAGTTATTATAGCATTGGTAACATCCTCGAATTTGAAATGTACCGCAGCTCGCCATTCAGGGTGGAGTACAGTTTCGATGATGAACGTTATTGCGATTACCCGTTCTATTTTGATTTTCTTGAAGGCAACCGGTACCGCATACAATTTGGAGAGTCCGGTGAGGAAAAAGAGGCCGCACTGGGAGAAGCGGTCAATCTCCCCGGCGGGTCAATTAAGGTCAGCCTTTCACCCGGATCCAATCCTGATTTTAAAAATCACTTTTTCTTTACCATCAACAGCCGGACCAAACTGTTGGATTTCCTGGGCTCAGATGTCATCGTGGAACCAATCAACTTCGAAGCCAACACCATCAGGGTCACCCTTCGTGACTTCAACCCGTTGAAAGCCTATACCATTGTCAACAAGATTGACTCGGTATATCTCCATTACAGCAACGAGCAGAAGAACCGCGCCAACAAGCAGAAGATCGACTGGCTGAATAAGGAGCTTGCCCAGGTGGAGATCAAGATGGAGAATTTTGAGAATTATTTCGAAGACTTCACGTTGCGAAACAAGAGCAACAATGTCAACTCTGATCTTCAGAAAACGATTTTTCAGATCAACCGCCTGGACTCCCAGCGCTTTGAACTCAGCAAGAGCATCGGCGAACTGGATCAGCTTGTAGAAGACCTTGGCTCAGACAGGGTTTTCACTCCTCCAACCGCCCTTCCCAAGTACATTCATGATGGAATCATTGACCTGCAGCGCCTTACCCAAGAGCAGAAGAAATTGACTTTGTCTTACAAGGACAACACCTACGCTTACCAGCAAAAGCAGCAGCAGATCAACAACGTCAAGAACAACTTGTTCACCCAACTCAAGGAACTGAAAAAACGATGGCTGGGAACCGTTGTAGAACTGAATGAGCGGAAAGACAAACTTGAAAAACAGTTCGCCACCATGCCAGAAAAAGGAACCCAGTACTCCAAAAACCAGCGGTTCTACAAATTGTATGAGGAATTTTACCTGAGCATGATGCAG
>JAEUUD010000132.1 GCA_016787625.1 Cyclobacteriaceae bacterium | reverse complement strand
TGAAGAGAGCTACCGGCTGGAGTTCTGCAAAGCAGCATACACCCACACCTATGACCGTGTCAATTTCTATGAGGTCTATGATGCCTTCACAACCTACTCCAACGTGCTTCGCCTTCATGACTTCGTGCATGGCGGTTTGCCTGCGGAACAACCGGCTGTTGTGCAGACACCTGTGGTGGTTGCCCCGGTGGTGGCTGCGCCGAAAACAGTGACCTTTCCAAAGTACAACTATCCGGCTAGCGGAGGATACTCAGGCAATAAAGGCTGTGACGGCCCAGTCCTCGACCCGGTGGCTTTCAACGAAGTCGCCGTTGATCTAAGTTCACAACCCACAGATGAATCAAGGCAAGTAGCCATCCAGCGTGCCGCCAATGAGCAATGCCTCGACATGGCACAGGTGATGAAACTGACTTCCATGATCAAGTCAGAAACCGTCAGGATGAATACCCTCACCAATGTATTCGGTTCGATCTATGATCAGGATAATTACCAGGCGGCTGCTTCTCTGTTTACAACGGTGCCAGGAAAAAACCTGTGGACGAAGTACGCCGCTGAACAGCTTCAGCCTCCGGCTCCACCGGTATGCGACGTCAGTGACGCCGACTTCAAAAGCGCGCTGAATGCCGTCAAGGCTAAACATTTCTCCGACGATCGGATAGCCCTCGTCCAGGTGCTGGCGAAGGACAAGTGCTTCAATGTTTCGCAAATCCGTGGCATATCACAACTCGCGCCCTTCGGCGAAGAGAAAATTACCATGTTCAAAACATTGTATGCCAAGTGTCCCGACAAGGACAACTACTACAAGCTGGTCGATGAGCTGAAATTCAGCCACGAACAGCAAGAGATGAACGACTTTATCAAGAAGAACTAAGCGTCGCTATTTCAATTTCTTTTCTACAAGTTTCTTCACGCCGTCGGCGCGCTCAGCACGCATCTTGTCAAGCACAGGCATCTTGAGCTTCTCCACCGTCTTCTCATAGATGGTCTTTACATCCATGATGTCATCCTGCTGGACAAAGGCCGGAGAACGGAAGCCGCCGAGGTTCATCACCTGGGTAACAATGTCCTGCTCTTTTGAGGTTGGTGCTCCTATATATTCTGTGACGATCAATGAATTGATCAGTCCCAGCGTTGCACTGAACTTGGCCTTTCCGTCGAAACTGTCGTGAATGGCCTCAAGCCTTGGGTCTACATTGAACGCGAAGACCACTTTATATTTCGTCTGCCAGAAGTCATCAATACGCGTTGGAACGCCAAGCACCTTTACCTCACGATATGGGATCTTGCTGATGTCAATCAATTCGATGTCTGTTGTGCCCAATGCCTGGTTAAGTTCCGTCAGGAATTCATCGCCCGATGCCTTGAGGGTTTCGTCCACATATTCACCCGGGATATCGATTGGCTGGCTGAAGCTAATGTTGGAAGGACTGGTGGGTTTAGGCACACGAACGGGCTGTACATTCACAAGGACACCAATCTTGTTGCCATCGGCTTTGATGCGGCTCATCTTGGCAGTGAACGTCTCTTTCTTCACAGGCATATTGTCTTTGGCAGAAGCCATGTCCGGTGAAACAACGGCCGTCCGGCCAGCATAAAGAGATGCCATCTTTGCTTCGCTTTCCGCCTTCTTATCTGCGCCCGTCTTGGGGATGTCCTTCCACCTTGGAGGATCGGTCAGGAGGTACTGAATCTGATCCGCGTGCCGTTGCTGATACAAGGCATTGTAATTGTTGATAATCCTTGACCAGTCGATCATCGTTGCCATCTTCTGCTCAGTTGCTTCTGCCTTGGCAGCCAGTTTCCCAAGAAGACCCTTCGGCGCTGGTTTGCCCCCACCAGCAGCAGCCACAGAGTCCTGCTTATTTTTCTGACGCTCGGCATCAGCCTCTGCCTTCTTCATATCTTCGACCGATTCCGGTATGTCGGCGATCCAGGTCCTGATCCTGTCTTCTGTAAGCATGCCCTGTACAATATCATTCGTTCCCACCTTGGTGGCCACAGAAACAGTCCTTTCGTCTGTCGGAAGTAAAGCATACTTGGTATCGCGAGGGTCTCCCTCTTTGCCATACTTCACATACTGATATTGCTCAATTGCGCCTTGACGGGTGAGAATGACAAACTGGTCCCTGAGGGTATTGGGTACCCTGCGCAGCGCCCACACATTGCCGTCAATCATAAAGGCCTGAATGCCTCCGGTGTGATTGTATGGTCCCGAAGCCATCGCATCAATCTGAAGCCTGAACGCGTTGGTCGGAAACTTCATATACTCGAAAGTCTCATACTGCATCTGGCCTTCGAAGACCCGGTTATCTCCAAGCATGATTTTCACAGGAACCATTTTTCCAACCAATTCAGGGTGGAAATCCTGGCCCAAGACAGACGATGAACAGCAGAGAATAAGGAAGATGATCTTTTTCATAGGTGGTTATTGGATGCATTGAATGTAGGCATTCACCGGGTCGATTGCATCCTCATTTTGTGTGACAGGCCTTCTGTTTTACGAACAGCAGAATTGAAGACGTGAATTTGATCAGCAAAGGGCCTTTTCATTGTTAACGTGGCTTATGGCGTCCCAATAAGGCTTAACTTTGCCGATATGAGTCAGGCATTCATGCGGGAGGGGGAAGACCAATGGCTTCCCGACGTGGCGCCGACCATGCACGCCCTCATCGTCTTTCTTACCCGCGAAAACAATGGCATCAGGGTCTACGAAAAAAATCAAAAGATAATCAATAAAGACCGCATCGTACACGAAATGAGCAATGGGCTCACCTATGGAAAGGATTCGAATGGCCGATGGGAAGTTGTATCATAAAACAAGACGTGCTTATGGCAGATATGAAAGCAGTGGTGACGGATCTTGATGAAACCATAGCATCCGTTGCGAAAAAATTCAGCGCCATCTCCCATGAAGAGTTCGCAGCGAGGCCCAAGCCTGACAAGTGGAGCCGCAAAGAAGTGCTGGGTCACCTGATCGATTCTGCCCACAGCAACCTGAGACGCTTTGTCTGCGGTCAATACGAAAAGACACCGCCTCATATCATCTATGAACAGGAGTTCTGGGTCAAGGCGAACAATTACCACAACGAGTCACCCGAAGCACTGATCAGTCTTTGGGTCCTGATGAATCGTCGGATTGCCGCCGTACTCACTGCAATGCCTGAGTCCAACCATGATAAGTTGTGCGACACCGGGAGAGGCGAGCAAAACCTTCACCCTATCCATTGGCTGGCCGCTGATTATGTCAAGCACCTCAAACACCATGTCAACCAGATCATTCCGGGCTCTTACGCCATCACCTATCCATGAATAAAAACACTGTACTTGGTTGGCTGGAGGTTGTGAAGGATCCTGAAATTCCTGTTCTCTCCCTTATTGACCTGGGCGTGATCACCGATGTGGTTATTGAAGGACAACACGTCCGCGTTGAAATGACACCAACCTTTGTCGGCTGTCCGGCGATGGATTACATGAGAAAAGAAGTCATTGACGTACTGAACGCACACGGTGTTCAATCACCGGAAGTCAATGTCACCCTGAAGCAGTCCTGGAGTTCGGATCATATTTCTGCCAAAGGGCGAGAGGCGCTCAAAAAATTCGGATTGGCCCCTCCTCCAGGCTTGAATCACGTGATTGAAGACATTGAGATTCTCGAACACGCCGTCTGTCCGCGCTGCAGCAGTACCAATACTGTGATGCGGTCGCCTTTCGGCCCAACACTTTGCCGGTCACTTCATTTCTGCAATGATTGCAAGGAAGCCTTTGAACAATTCAAACCTCTTGGAGAAGCACATTGACGTCATGCCATTCAAAATCTAGCTAGCCGTGATAAAAAAAATTCTCAAATACACCGGGATCCTTATCCTCAGCGCAGTGATTGTCCTTGTGACATAC
The DNA here is from genome assembly GCA_016787625.1 of Cyclobacteriaceae bacterium. Classification (GTDB taxonomy): domain Bacteria; phylum Bacteroidota; class Bacteroidia; order Cytophagales; family Cyclobacteriaceae; genus ELB16-189. The sequence continues at coordinate 3,415 of JAEUUD010000132.1, read as the reverse complement.
ATGGCTGTTACCTTTCCTCCCATCCTGGCGGGAACAGCAGCAAAAACAATGTGTTCGTGCGTGTATGTGATGGGCCGCACACCTCAAAGTGTGGTTGAAAAAGAGCTGACCCTGCTTCCCGGCCTTGACAAGGCAAAGTTTGAATTCATCGACTCCGTGTCCGTCTCCGCCACCTTGCTCTGGCAGACAAGCACGGCGATTTACCGGAAGGGAATTGGCTGTACACTGTTGGCCGGGCAAAGCGAAGACGTCATCCGGCGGCAGGAGCCCGCACTTCCGGTGCCTCCGCCATTTCTTCAGGATACTGTTCAATGGCCTATGGGTGACATGCTTTCGGGTGAACCTGTAGCTGGTGTTCGTTATGAAGGCGTCGAGTCGGCCATTGCCAACGCCTTCGAAGAAACAGATCCGGAAAAACCGAAGCGCACACTTGCCGTACTGGTCATTTACGACGGGCAAATTGTTGGTGAGCGCTATGCCGAGGGGTTCGATGAGCATTCAAGGTTCATGGGCTGGTCCATGACGAAGAGCCTGACCAACGGACTCATTGGCGTTTTGACAAAGGAGGGCAAACTCACCCTCGATGCCCCCGCTCCTGTCAGCGAATGGCAATCTGATGAACGAAAAAATATTACCCTCAACAACCTGATGCAGGCCAGCAGTGGGCTGGAATGGAATGAGTCCTACTTCACACCAGGTGATTTTCACAACATGTTTACACACAGCGATGACAAAGGAGGCTATGCCGCAGCACGCCCGTTGAAATATCCCATCGGGACGCACTGGGAGTACTCAAGCGGTACGACGAATCTCCTTTCGAAGATAATCCGCGAGACCGTTGGTGATGCAAACTATCCGAAGTTCGCCTACGAGAATTTCTTCTATCGCATTGGCATGTTTCATACGATTATTGAACCTGATGCTTCCGGAACATTTGTAGGATCATCCTATGGCTTCGCCTCCGCCCGAGACTGGGCGCGCTTTGGTTTGCTTTATCTCAACGACGGCGTCTGGAATGGTGAACGCATCCTGCCGGAAGGCTGGGTAAAATACTCCTCCACGCCGGCGCCTGCAGCACCTATTGGAGAATATGGCGCTCAGTTCTGGCTCAATGCCGGAGCGAAAGAAAATCCAACGACCAGCTACCACCCTGGAATTCCCAACGATGAATACGGAGCCGAAGGCTTTGAACAGCAAAACGTCTTCATCATACCGTCGAAGAAACTTGTGCTGGTACGGCTCGGTATCAGTCACCATGGATTTGACATGGAAGGACTAACCAACCAGGTGATCGCGTCACTTCCCTAGCGTGGGCATCTTTCGATTCAAGCAATTCAACGTCAATGACGACGGTTCCAGCATGAAGGTTGGCACCGATGCTGTGTTACTTGGTGCGTGGTGTGACACGGGCTCCTCGAAGAAGATTTTGGATATCGGAACAGGAACCGGGATCATTGCCTTGATCCTGGCGCAGCGGAGCGTGCCGGAGGCACACATCGATGCGGTGGAGCTCCTGCCCAACGAAGCGGCACAGGCTAGGCAGAATGTTCAGGGGTCGCCCTGGCCGGAAAAGATCAACGTGATTCAGACCGGCATTCAACATCATAAGCCTACGGAACTGTACGACATGATTGTCTGTAACCCGCCATACTTTGTCAAGAGTCTCCAGCCACCGGACGCCGGGCGGGCAACAGTACGGCATACGAATACCCTAACACACATTGACCTGATCCATGCGGTTGCACACATGATGAATCCAAAGGGAAATTTTCATCTCATTCTTCCGACACGGGAAGCCGGGCATTTCATCGAAGCAGCTAAAGAAGCTGGCCTTTTTCTCACCAGGCTGACCAGGTTCTATTCAAGAAACGGCAAGCCGCAGCAGCGGTCGTTGATGACCTTTGGCGCCCAGCAAGTCCTTTTGCAGGAAGATTCTCTTTACCTCTACGGCCCAGACCGACGGAAAAGCGAAGCGTACATCACGCTGACCTCGGACTTCTATTTGTAGTACAGACGCTTCAGAAAAGCGGCACATCACCAACTTTTTTGTATCCTTACGCCCTTTAAATCTACATTGCTTGAGGGCTCTGGTCATTTTCTTCCTGGCAGGTTGCGCTACATCTGCACTCGCACAACCCGAAGGCCTGACCATTCGCAGAGCCGTTGATCCCATCGTCATTGACGGTGAGATGACGGAATCAACATGGAAATCGGCTGAAGTGGCCGCTCAGTTCATGCAGTATTTCCCGTTTGACTCATCGTATGCGAAGGCGCAGACAGAAGTACGCATGGCCTATGATGACCACTTCATCTACCTGTATGCTGTGATGTACAACCACGGCCCACGCAAGTATGTAACCCCGTCTCTACGTCGTGATTTCAGGGGCGAAGCCAACGACAGCTTTGTCGTCTCTTTTGATACCTATCAAGACAACACCAATGCGTTCCAGTTTGGCGTCAATCCTTTTGGCGTTCAGCGCGAAGGACTGGTGGCCAACGGTGGAAGCTTCTCTGAAGATCTATCGATGAACTGGGACAACAAGTGGTATTCCGAGGCCCGCATGCTAGAAGGCAAATGGGTCTGTGAATTTGCCATTCCATTCAAGAGCATCCGGTACAAAGCAGGGCTAACGGACTGGAACGTCAATTTCTACAGGATCGACAGTCATGAAGCGGAGCGTTCTACGTGGACGCCCCTGCCGAGGGTCTATCCGCTGGTCAGCCTCGCATTTCTCAGAAAACTTCACTGGGATGAGCCCTTAAAATCACCTGGGCCAAATGTTTCCGTCATTCCTTATGTAGCCCAGCGGGTGACCAAGGATTTCGATGCCGGTGCGCCGTCAGAAAGCGAAACGGCGATCGGTGGTGACGCAAAAGTGGCTGTCAGCTCGGCGCTCAATCTCGATCTTACCGTCAATCCTGATTTCTCCCAAGTCGAAGTAGACCAGCAAGTCACCAACCTCGACCGGTTCGAGATCTTCTTTCCGGAGAAACGACAATTCTTCCTGGAGAACGCTGACTTGTTTGCCAATTTTGGCGCCGAATCGTCAACCCCATTCTTCTCGAGACGGATTGGTGTCGCGAGAGACACATTGACGGGTCAGAACATTCAAAACACCGTGTATGCCGGCGCCCGCCTCAGCGGGAAGATCAACAACAACCTCCGCATCGGCGCCATGACCATGCAGGCAGGAAAAGATAAATCGATCGGACTGCCGTCAACCAACTACTCCGTGCTCTCATTTCAGCAGAAAGTATTTTCAAGGTCCAACATTGGTCTGATCTTCGTTAACAAGCAGGCGGTAGCCGACTCTATCGGTGGGGCATTCACCATGTCGCCAAAAAACTATAACAGGGTATTGGGAATCGATTACAACCTGTTGAGTAAGGATAACCGGTGGACAGGAAAATTTTA
>JAEUUD010000131.1 GCA_016787625.1 Cyclobacteriaceae bacterium | reverse complement strand
ATGCGACCAGGCCGCCGATCACCACACCAGCAATGACCAGAAGTATATCCATGTTCAGAATTCAATCATCACTTGTCCCTTTTCCACGCTCGCGCCCTTCTTCACTTTTACAGTCTTGACAACACCTTCTCCGGGTGCTTTGATGATATTCTCCATTTTCATCGCTTCAAGGATCAGCAGGGCGTCACCTGCCTTTACCGAATCACCGGGCTGCACACGCAAGTCGATAATAAGGCCGGGCATGGGCGCCTTGATGGCATTGATCTTGCCTGACGCGGACGTATTCATGCCCATTTTCTCCATCAAGAGCTCAATTTCTCCCCGTACACGCACTGAATAGCGTTGGTCGCCAATCTTGAGATCGACCGTCTTACTTTCGCGGTCAATTTTGATGACCTCTGCAGGGAAGCTTTTGTTGTTGTAGCGAATGTGAAACTGTCCGTTGCCCAGTGCTACGAGATCCCACATCAGCTGACTCCCATTCACTTGAATGGTCTTGTCATCCGTCTGTACATCAAAGGACTTTCCGTCAAACTGCACCTGAACCATAGGTATCAAAAATAGCAGGTGTTCAGTTGGTTTGATTTAAAATTGTCAAATTTGTTTCTCAACGTCACGTTTTCCCGATTCACATTGAACTGGACCAGCTTACTTACTTCCACGCGAATAGGCCAAAAACCTGCGATGGCAGAAAACTCAAGAAGCACCTTCGAGCAGGATTACGACCGCATTATCTTCTCTCATCCATTCAGGCGCCTCCAGGACAAGACGCAGGTTCATCCACTTCCGGAGCATGACTTTGTTCACACACGGCTCACCCATAGCCTGGAGGTCTCCAGTGTGGGAAGATCGTTGGGGAAACGAGCAGGCGATGTGCTGTTGGAAAGGCATCCTGAATTGCGTGATCGTTTTACCCTCTTTGACTTCGGGGCCATCGTTGCAGGTGCTTCTCTTGCGCATGATCTGGGCAATCCACCGTTTGGACATGCCGGGGAAGATGCTCTTTCCGATTACTTCAGAAAGAATGAGTCATGGAAGAATGAAGTGACTTCAGCCCAATGGGAGGATCTCATTCGTTTCGAAGGAAATGCACAGGGATTCAGAATTCTCAACCAATATGGCTATGGATTGAAATTGACCATGGCTACACTTGGCGCCTTCACCAAGTATCCCTGCCCTGCGCTTTTTCCTGAACGTGATAAGAAACGCAAGAGCCAGAAGAAGTACGGATTCTTTGACAGTGAATTAGAGATTTTCAGAGAGGTCGCGACAACACTTGAATTGAAGAGTGCGGGACCGAGAGCCTGGGCGAGGCATCCATTGGCGTTGCTTGTGGAGGCAGCTGATGATATTTGCTACAGCATCATCGATCTGGAGGATGGATGCAACCTTGGACTGATTTCTTTTGAAGACACCGTTTCACTTTTAGCGCCCATTCTTGGAAAGAAACTAGACCGCAGCAAACTGAATCTTGATCTGGGCCTCAACAAAAACCTTGGTACCCTTCGAGCGATGGCGATTGGTGAACTGATTGATGCCTGCACGACGGTCTTTCTTGATCATGAGAAAGACATACTCGATGCGACATTTGATCATGCATTGACTGACCTCTGCGAATTCCGTGACGCGCTGAAAGAAATCAGTTCGGTGTCCATTCAGAAAATCTACCGGGCACGACAAGTGGTAGAGATTGAGGCCGCGGGCCATGAGGTTCTGCCTGGCTTGCTGGATGAATTTATTCGTGCAGGATGGGAGTTGAAATCCAACGGCAAGTCAAGAAAATACCAGAACCTTGCGTTGTTGCTTCCATCCGAGATACGCATGATGATCCTGTCGACTGACGGCACCTATGCCTTGCTTCGGTTGATCATTGACTTCGTGTCGGGACTTACCGACAAACACGCCCTGCTCTTATATCGCAGGATCAAGGGAATGGCCCTTTGAAGGGCAGAATCTGAAGTTTGAGGGCTCGGCCCAATTCCCTCAAAGACCCGCCGGAAGGCCAAAAACCAGTAAATTCTGGCAAAATTCAGTTAGTTTTGCCCCTCGAATTTAGCCCGGATGTGGTCACGTATTGCCGATAGCATCATCAAGTTTCGCCTCCCGCTGATGAGTGGGATCGTGGTGATTACGATTGCCATGGGCTATTATGCTTCCAGGGTCGAAATGAGCTATGATTTTGGGCGCGCTGTGCCTCCTCAGGACCCGGACATGGTTTTCCTTAACAAGTTCAGACAGCAATTCGGTGAGGATGGCAATATGGTAGCTATCGGCCTGCGCGACAGTGCCGTTTACCAGGTTCAGAATTTTGAGCGACTTCGGCAGCTTAGCCTTCGACTTCGCGCCATAGAAGGTGTTAACGAAGTGCTTTCCCTTCCCCGGATGAAAATCATCCTTAAAGACACAGCTAACCAGCGCTTCTTTTTATGGCCCCTCTTCCCTGACACACTGCAGACACAGCGTCAGCTGGATAGTCTTCTCAGCGTGGCTCATAACCAGAAATTCTATTCAGGTCAGTTGGTCAACATGACCAACGGATCGACGATGATGCTGATTTCTGTAGAAAAAGAATATGCCAATTCCGCCAAGCGGGTAAAACTCACACAGGACCTTCAGCAAGTGGGCAAGGAGTTCACCGACCAGACGGGCATCAACCTTCGCTATGCCGGACTGCCGTTTATCCGGGCCGTGGTTGCAGAACAAGTACGAAAGGAACTCTCCCTTTTTTTATACCTGTCGGCGATCGTGACGGGTGCCATCATGCTCATCTTCTTCCGATCTGTACGTGCTGTCATTTTCTCCATGATCATGATTGGCGTGCTGGTGATCTGGACCCTGGGGACCATTACATTGCTGGGATTCAAGATCACCCTGCTCAGCGGACTTATACCACCGGTGATTGTCACCATCGGTATCACCAATGCCATCTATTTGCTCAACAAATATCATGTTGAGTACGCAAAGCAGAAGGACAAGATGCAGGCCATCAGGGTCGTCGTTCAGAAAATGGGACTCGCTACCTTCCTGACAAACCTCACGGTGGCCATTGGATTCCTCACCCTGCTTTCTACCGACATCCTCGTGTTGAGAGAGTTTGGCATTGTGGCGGGCATCAATATTCTGGCCCTGTTCTTTGTAAGCCTGGTGATGATCCCCGGGATCCTTTCCTGGTTGCCTGAACCCTCATCGAAACATTTGCGTCACCTGAACTTCAGGATCCTTGGTGCTTTCGTCAGCGGTATCGATTTGCTCGTGCACCGACATCGCCCCTGGATATATACAGCCACTTTAGCCATCACATTCTTTGCAGCCGTCGGCATGCTGCGCCTTCATTCCGTTTCATTCATGGTCGACGACATCCCGGAGGAAAGCCAGATCAAACGCGATCTTAAATTTTTCGAATCGAATTTCAGCGGAGTCATGCCGCTGGAGATTGTTGTGGACATCGACAGCAAGCGCAAACGCCAGCTATTGGATGTTAATAACCTGAAGGCCATCGATGATTTTGAGAAATCCCTGGATTCCATCACCGTCACTTCCAGACCGGTTTCCATCGTGAGCCTGGTGAAGGCCGCCAAACAGGCGTTTTATAACAACAATCCAGAGCGTTACACACTGCCGACAAAGACAGAAGCAGGATTCATCCTTCGATACATGAAAGGGCAGTCCGACAGCAGCGGCCTGGTTAAGTCATTTGTTGATTCATCGTTTAATAAAATGCGTATTTCCATGCAGATGGCTGACGTTGGATCCCTGCGCATGGATTCCCTCATCAACCAGATCATCCAGCCAAAAGCCGACGCCCTGGTGACTTCCCTGAAGTCAAATCTGAAATCAGCCAAGGACTCTGTGCACGTATCGGTAACAGGCTCATCAAAAATTTTTATCAAGGGCAATAAATTCCTTATCAATAACCTATCGGAGAGCCTCGTGCTTGCTTTTATCCTGATCACTTTGTCGATGGCCATGTTGTTTGCCAACGCACGCATGATCATTATTTCCTTGATTCCAAACCTGATCGCTATGATGATCACAGCAGGACTCATGGGGTACCTGGACATCCCGCTGAAGGCCAGCACCGCTCTTATCTTCAGCATCACTTTTGGGATCTCGGTAGATAACTCCATTCGCTTCCTTGCCAAATACCGTCAGGAACTCCTGGCAGGTGAATTCTTTGTCCCGCGTGCGGTGAGTGAGAGTATCCTGGAGACAGGCAAGAGCATCATCTACACTTCTGTGGCCCTTTTTGCAGGCTTTATCATTTTCGCTTTTTCTGATTTCGGAGGTACGATTGCCCTGGGAATTCTTACATCAACGACGTTGTTGATTTCAATGTTCACCAACCTGATCCTTTTACCGGCTTTGATCATGACTTTCGATAAGCCCAACAAGGAATCACAGAAGCGGCTCATTGACGACTTTGATTCCAGTTTCTATGGAGAGGAAGAGGACGAAGAAATTGATTTGACCAAGATCAGGATCCATGACCGGGTTGGCGCTGCCGAATAGGCTTTTTAATACGCCAGACCACCAAGCATCAATGACTATTGTGACAACGAAGCGATGAGCGCAAAATATAAGGAAGACAAGGAATTGAATGTCGGCAAAGTAGCCGGCGACATACTCTCATTCTGGAAGCAGGAAAAGATTTTTGAACAATCGGTTTCCCATCGGGAAGGTAAGCCCACGTTTACTTTTTATGAGGGCCCGCCTTCCGCCAATGGAACGCCGGGCATTCACCACGTGATGGCGCGTACCGTCAAGGATATATTTTGCCGCTTCAAGACGTTGCAGGGATTTCAGGTGAAAAGAAAAGGTGGCTGGGACACCCATGGTCTGCCCGTGGAGTTGCAGGTTGAAAAAGAGCTGGGAATCACCAAGGATGACATTGGCAGAAAGATCAGCATAGAAGAATACAATCGCCGTTGCAAGGAAACGGTGATGAAGTACAAAGACCAGTGGGACGACCTGACAGAAAAGATGGGGTATTGGGTCGACCTCGAGCACCCTTACATCACGTATAAAAACGAGTACGTCGAAACGTTGTGGTGGATCCTGAAGCAATTCTACAACAAAGGACTTCTCTACAAGGGCTACACCATCCAGCCCTATTCACCTTCCGACGGCACAGGCCTTAGCTCCCACGAGCTCAATCAGCCGGGATGCTACAAAGAAGTGAAAGACACGTCTATTGTCGCGCAGTTCAAGGTGGTGCGAGACAAGAACTCAGACTTCCTGTTCTCAGAAGGTGCGAGCGATGTGGTCATCCTCGCCTGGACCACGACGCCATGGACCCTTCCATCCAACACAGCGCTTGCTGTTGGGGCAAAGATCGAGTACGTACTTATTGACACGTTCAATCCTTACACCTTTAAGTCTGTGCGGGTTGTTCTCGCGAAGGAATTGGTTGGAAAGTACTTTCCGGAAAAGAACAGAGAACTGAAAATAGAGGAGTATCAGGCTGGCGCCAAAGCAATTCCGTTCCGAATCGAAAAGGAGTTTGCTGGAAGTAAACTGGTGGGAATCAGGTACGAGCAGCTCATGCCTTATTTGAAGCCGCTGACCAATGCGGACAAGGCCTTCCAGATAGTGGCCGGGGATTTTGTCACCACCGAAGACGGAACAGGCATTGTTCACTCTTCGCCCACATTCGGTGCCGATGACTTTCGTGTGTCACAACAAAACGGGATTCCTCCTTTAACACTTCGCGACGATATGGGCAACGAAGTTCCTACGGTGGATCGAAAGGGAAAATTCGTTAAAGAAATAGGGGCACGCCTGGTGGAGGGTGTAGCCCGATATAAAATCAAGACACATAAAACCCTCGGTGAAAATGACTTCTACGTCAAGAATTACACCGATGAAGATGAATCCAACCCCGACTACAAAACAACGGATGTCATCATTTCCATTATTCTGAAAGAGGAGAACAAGGCGTTTAAGGTAGAGAAGTACGAACACACCTATCCGCACTCGTGGCGTACGGATAAGCCTGTGCTTTACTATCCGCTCGACGCCTGGTTTATCAAAACCACGGCCCTCAAGGACAGGATGGTTGAATTGAACAATACGATCAACTGGAAACCTGAGTCAACGGGTACAGGCCGCTTTGGCAACTGGCTGGAAAATCTCGTCGACTGGAATTTATCACGCTCAAGGTTTTGGGGAACTCCGTTGCCCATTTGGAGAACCAAAGACGGGAAAGAAGAAATATGCATTGGATCAGTTGCTGAATTACGGGCAGAAGCTGCTAAGGCAGCAAATGCCGGCATTAAATCCACAGCCGATGTGAATGATCCTGCCTTTGATTTACACCGGCCGTTTGTCGACGATGTGGTGCTTGTGAGCCCCAAAGGACAACCGATGTACCGTGAGCCCGATCTCATCGATGTATGGTTTGACTCTGGTGCCATGCCGTATGCACAGTGGGGTCTTGATACAGCCAAGCTGATGGCCAACAATCCGCAGCCATTCAGAGCGGGCTGGTACGGTGCATTCCCTGCAGACTATATAGCAGAGGGTGTTGACCAAACACGGGGGTGGTTCTTTACCCTTCATGCCATCGCCGCTTTGCTCTATGACAGTGTTGCCTTTAAAAATGTGATCTCCAACGGACTTGTACTCGACAAGGATGGAAACAAAATGTCGAAGCGCAAGGGTAATGTGGTGGATCCATTTGGTACCATTGGAAAATTTGGACCTGATGTCGTGCGCTGGTACATGATCGAGAACGCGCCGCCATGGGATAACCTGAAGTTTGACATGAATGGACTTGTGGAGACACAACGCCGGTTCTTTGGTACACTCTTGAACACCTATTCGTTCTTTGCATTGTACGCTAACATCGACGGGTTTGTCAAGGATGAGTCCAATGTTGTGCCGCATAACAAGCTCTCTCAGCTTGACCGATGGATCATTTCCAAATTGCAAACGTTGATTGAGGAGGTCACAAAATCCTATGAAGCCTACGAGCCCACACCGGCAGCTCGCGCCATTCAGGATTTTGTCAATGACCACCTTTCCAATTGGTATGTTCGGTTGAACCGCAAACGATTCTGGCAGCCATCGACACGCGGAGAACTTTCTGAAGACAAGAAAGCGGCCTATGAAACCTTGTATGAGTGCCTGATGGTCGTTGCACAACTGATGTCGCCCATTGCGCCGTTTTATGCTGAACATCTGTACAAAAGCCTGTCAGACAACATCAGGGAAAAGGCAAGAAAATTGAAGAGCCCCCTGCAGATGGATTCTGTCCACCTGACAGATTTGACAAAAGTTGAATCAAACCGCAAGGATGCTGCGTTGGAGCAATCCATGGCGTACGCACAAACCATTTGTTCCCTGGTTCACTCCATCAGAAAGAACAGCAAGATCAAGGTGCGGACA
>JAEUUD010000130.1 GCA_016787625.1 Cyclobacteriaceae bacterium | reverse complement strand
GGTGAACACTGAATGGCCGTGATTAAAATGCAGAATAGGATAACCAGATTTTTCATGCTTTGGGGATTGAGCTGGTGGATGGAGACCTGATTGGGTTGAAACACCCTAATTTAACCAATAAGTGTAATTCAAAAATATTACATTCGTTTTCCAACCAACTGCCCTATGAGCAAACATCCTTGGATCGATCAATATCCGGACTACTATCCCCGGGAGGTTTCAGAACCTAAATACAATTCTCTGGCCGAGCTGATGGAGGATACTTGTAAACAGTATGCAGACCGTCCGGCCATTGAGAATATGGACAAGATCATCACCTTCTCGGAATTGAACACACTGGCGACACATTTTGCTTCTTTTCTGCAGAATGAATGCAAACTTCAGCCGGGAGACAGGTTCGCCATTCAGATGCCAAACATTCTGCAATTCCCGGTGGCCATGCTCGGTGCGCTTAAGGCTGGACTCATCCTTGTCAACACCAATCCGTTGTATACACCCAGGGAAATGCAGCATCAGTTTAAGGACAGCGGCGCTGTCGCTATCCTGATTTTGGCAAATTTTGCCCATCACCTTGAAAAGATCATATCTGAAACATCAATAAGAAAAGTCATCGTTACCGAAGTTGGCGATCTGCTCGGCGGACTGAAGAAGCCAATTACCAACTGGGTTGTAAAAAATGTGAAGAAGATGGTGCCTGCTTATCACCTTCCCCAGGCCATCTCTTTTTCATCGGCCATTGCAAAGGGAAAATCGGTGCCGTTCAAGCCTGTAGCTATTAAGAAAACAGACACGGCATTCCTTCAATATACAGGAGGGACAACGGGTCTTTCAAAAGGAGCTGAGCTTACCCACCTCAACGTGTTATACAATGTATCGCAGGTAGTGCCTGTTTTGAAGAACACGAGCAGGGGACCCCTTGAAGCAGGAGATGTGGCGGTGATTCCATTGCCGATGTATCATATCTATGCGCTCACGGCGTCCTTTGTATTTCTTTCAGGAGGCATGAAGGGCCTTCTTGTGACGAACCCCAGAGACTTTGGAGGGTTCATCAAGATTTTGAAGAAGCCATTCCACACCATGATTGGTGTAAACACCTTATACAATGCGCTCCTCAATCATCCCAATTTTGGTGACATCAATCTTTCCCAACTCAAGGGGTGTAGTGCCGGCGGGATGGCACTTCAGGAAATTGTATATAAAAGGTGGATGGAAAAGACCGGTATACCTATCGGAGAAGGTTACGGTCTCAGCGAAACATCGCCTGTTCTCACTTTCCAGATCAGCGGCAAGGAACGGATGGGCAGCATCGGAATTCCTATTCCAAACACAGACATTCAGATGATGGATGATGATGGCAAAGAACTTCCTTTTGGAGAAGCGGGAGAGCTGTGTGCCCGAGGCCCTCAGGTTTTCAAGGGTTACTGGCAGAAGGACAATTCTTCTGTGTTTCATCCGGGTGGATGGTTCAAGACAGGTGACATCGCCGTGATGGACAATGATGGATATATCCGAATTGTTGATCGAAAGAAAGACATGATCCTCGTATCAGGATTCAACGTGTATCCCAATGAGATTGAAGGCGTCGTAGCTGCACATCCTAAAGTACTTGAGGTTGCCGCTATCGGATTGCCAGACCCTACATGCGGTGAAGCGGTGAAGATTGTCGTTGTTAAAAAGGACCCCTCGCTCACGGAGCAAGAGTTGTCAGACTTTTGTAAAGAGAACCTTACAGGATACAAGCGACCCAAGTACATTGAGTTTAAAGCCGAGATTCCCAAGACCAATGTGGGCAAGATACTCCGGCGGGCGCTCCGCGAAGAAGCTGTTGCCTCCTGAATTGATAAGAGGTAACCATTCCTTCTGTCGGATGCCACGTTCGTTTGTCGGCTTAAAAATGCAATTGCTCCTTGTAGATTTGCCCATCTGACCTTATTCATGAGTTTTGCCGCCGTTCCACCCCGACTGCGCACGAGAATTTACATACCGATCCTCTGGCTGACCTCCTGTCTTCTGTGCACCGGATGTGTGCGCGGTGTGTTCCATCCGGTCAATGTGGGCCGTGAATACGGCGACAAGGTCCCCATCATGGTTTCGCATCTCCCCAAACCATATCAGGCTTCCGGCGAAGGTCATTGGCCTGGTCAAAAGATCATCTGCTTCAATTATATGTGCCGGACAATCATCGGCAAGAAAAAGGCCATGAAGCAAATCAGCTTTGACGATTTCAAGAAGCGGGTAAGAAAGAATGCGAAGAAGGGTGAGTACAAGGATTTGAAGCCGATAGTGCCGAAACAAGCACCGAAGAAAATGGTGCCTGCACCTGAACCGATCCGTGCCCCCAAAGACAGCATAGCGACCATCGTGACAACGCAGGAACCGGCAGCGCCATTGCTCAAGGCAGATAGCCTCATCACCCTCGGTGACTTGCTTTTTGAGACCAATAGCTTTGTCTTGAAGGGTCAGCATTATGCGGCCCTTGATTCTCTTGCCAAGTTCCTCACAAAATATCCGGTGATTAATGTGAGTATCAGTGGACATACCGACAATACAGGCACAGAGCATCACAATGTTGCTCTTTCGACCAAGCGTGCTGGTTCTGTTTACGATTATCTCGTCAAGGCAGGGGTGGACCTGCACAGGATCAGCTTTGAGGGATTCGGCAGTTCAAAGCCCATCGACTCCAATGATCGACCGGAAGGCAGAAGCAAAAACCGACGGGTGGAAGTATTGCTGAGCAATCCAAACAAGAAATAATCGACTAGGCCTTCAGCTTGCCTTTGAGATAGCCTGCAGTATAGCCCTTGGTCTGTTTTATCATGGCTTCAGGTGTTCCTTCAAAGACCAGAAAGCCACCTTTTTTCTCCCCTCCTTCAGGTCCAAGATCAATCACCCAGTCGGCACACTTGATTACCTCCAGGTTGTGCTCGATGATGATCACTGTATGCCCAAGGTCAACGAGCCCGTTGACGGCCTTCAACAATTTGGAGATATCATGAAAATGAAGGCCTGTTGTTGGTTCGTCAAAAATAAAGACAATGTGCCCCTCCGGGGTATTCTTGCCAAGGAACGAAGCAAGTTTGACTCGCTGGGCTTCACCCCCACTCAATGAGTTGGATGACTGCCCCAGTTTAACGTAACCAAGCCCCACATCGAACAGAGGTTGAACCTTTTCGATGATTGGCTTTTTATCCTTGAAGAATTCCAATGACTCAGTCACCGTCATGTCAAGGACATCGGCAATGTTCTTGCCGTTGTATTCAACCTCAAGTACCTCGCCCTTAAATCGCTTTCCGTGACAGACTTCGCAGGTAAGAAATATGTCTGCCATGAACTGCATTTCTACCTTAATCTCACCTTCCCCTTCGCAGTTCTCACAACGACCACCATCGACATTGAATGAAAAGTGGGATGGTTTGTAGCCGCGTTGTTTTCCCAGAGGTTGATCGGCATACAATTGTCGTATGACATCGTATGCTTTTACATAACTGATCGGATTTGACCTAGATGACTTACCAATAGGGTTTTGATCCACGTATTCAATTTGCGTGATCGTAGAAACGTCCCCTTCCAGCTTGTCATACTTTCCCGGGCTTTCTGCGACAAGCCCCCCGATTCTTCCAATGGCAGGATAAAGAATTTTCTTCACCAGCGTGGATTTTCCGGAGCCGCTGATACCTGTAACGACCGTTAAAACGCCCAGTGGAAATTTGACACTTAGGTTCTTCAGGTTGTTTTCTCTCGCACCTGTAACCACGACGGCATCCTTCCATTTTCTTCGCCTTGCAGGAACCGGTATCTGCTCCTTTCCACTGAGGTAGTCGGCGGTATGGGTATTGGTAGAAGGTGTCAGGTCACCTACTGTCCCCTGAAATACCAGATTACCTCCATGCTGACCTGCATCCGGACCGATATCAATCAATTGATCAGCGGCACGCATAATTTCTTCTTCGTGCTCAACCACAATGACAGAATTGCCAAGGTCTCTGAGTGATTTCAAGACCTGAACCATGCGTTCAGTGTCCTTTGGATGAAGACCGATGCTGGGTTCGTCGAGGATGTACATGGAGCCCACCAGGGCGCTACCTAACGAAGTGGCCAGCTTGATGCGTTGAAATTCACCACCAGAGAGCGTATTGGTTAGTCGATTGAGGGTGAGATAACCCAAACCTACCTTGTCCAGGTACTCCAGGCGAAAAGTGATTTCTTTCAACAGCCGGTCAGCAACCTTCTGATCATAGGTTGTCACTTTGAGCTTTGAAAAAAAGGTTAACACTTCTTCGATGGGCAGCAACACAAGATCTGTGACGGACGTATCGGCAATCTTTACATAAGAAGCATCTTTCCGTAGCCTCGTACCCCTGCAGTCGGGGCATGTTGTTCGGCCGCGATACCGGGAAAGCATGACGCGATACTGTATTTTGTATGTCTTCGATTCGAGATACTTGAAGAACTGATGAATGCCATCCAGCTCGGAATTCCCATTCCACAACAGGTCTCGTTCTTTCTGGGTAAGATCATGGTAGGCGCGGTGAATCGGAAAGTTATGTGTGGCTCCGGTACGAAGCCACGGCTTTAGCCATTCACTCATGGTATCGGTCCTCCACGGCGCTACGGCACCCTCAAACAACGAAAGCCCTTTGTCAGGAATGACCAACTCCTCATCAATGCCCAGTATTTTTCCAAAGCCCTCGCACGTTTGACATGCGCCAAAAGGATTGTTGAAACTGAAAAAGTTGACGGATGGCTCAACGAATGTTATGCCATCAAGCTCAAATCTGTCGGAAAACTGAAGAGGATCCCTTCCTTCGATGTATACATGACAATCGCCTTGTCCTTCAAAGAAAGCAGTCTGGACGGAGTCTGACAGACGAAAGGTGAGATCTTCATCATCCGGGGCAACGGCAGCGCGGTCGATGAGTACTTCAACTCCCGAATGGCCGCCTTTGGCTCCCTTCGCTTTGATCTTCTTTTCAGCCGCTAGTTCTTCAATGAACTTCACTTCTCCATTGATAAGTACCCGCGCAAACCCTTTGTGGAGGAGCAAGTCGAGTTCATCCTCAAGCTTCCTGCCCTTCTGGATTTTGAGTGGACTGGCAATCATGATTCTGGATCCACGATCCAGTCGGTTGATGACATCAACAACTGCGGTGACAGTGTCTCGCTTCACTTCCTTTCCACTGATTGGGGAAATGGTTTTTCCAATTCTGGCAAACAATAGCTTCAGGTAGTCATACACCTCGGTACTTGTCCCCACGGTCGAGCGGGGATTACGGGTGTTTACTTTTTGCTCGATGGCGATAGCCGGCGAAACCCCTTTGATGTAATCCACATCCGGTTTCTCCATTCTGCCCAGGAACTGTCGTGCATAAGAGCTCAGGCTCTCCACATACATTCTCTGGCCTTCAGCAAAAAGAGTATCAAATGCCAAAGAAGACTTGCCCGAGCCGGAAAGCCCTGTGACCACCACGAGCTTGTTTCGCGGAATGGCGACACTAAGATTTTTCAGGTTGTTGACGCGTGCCTTCTTGATGATGATAAACTGCCTTGGATCCAGCGTATCCAACAGGGCATCATGGTCAGTTCGGGGCGAGCTCATGCGTAGAAATCAAATGTACTGATTACCGTTGCTCCGGTGGGGTGGAAACAAATAAAAACACCACCTTTTTTGAAGATGGTGGAACGCCTGATCAGTGAATGGATTTAATTGTCAAAGTCAGGTTCATAGCTGGGGTCCTTGCTTCTTCCTTCAGACTCATCTCCTTCATCATTGAATTCGTCCTCTCCTCCAAAGTCATCCGTTGAAGCAAATTCATCATCGGCCCCCTTTTCTTCGCCTCCGAATTCAGGGTCTTTTGGCTTGGAGTCAACATCGTATTCTCCTTCACTGTTTTTCGTTGCCGGAATCTTTACGAGATAGGTTGCTTCGTCAGTCTCCAGGGGAAAAACAAAAATGGGCTCCTTCTTCGCATTGTTGATGCGGGTAATACTGTTTTCGTATCCGGTCGGGTATTGTTTTTTCATCAATTCCCGCAAGTCCTCCGACAGGCTGTCGAGGCTCTTGATCACTCTCTTCTTGGTAACGGCCATGGGTATGGTTACTTCTGCAAATTATCCGGGACAAATAGGAAAAGAAATTACATAGGAGGCAAGATTTTTCCTGAAATTTTTTGGGTATTAAAGAGATATTTCTATCTTTTCAGTCCAAACAAATAATAACCAACCCCTACACTATCGATACCGAGCTCTACGTTACCTAACCGTGAGTAAGCATGATAGACAAAAGATGCGGCGACAGCGAGTTACTGTCGCTATATCAACAAGGTAACGAAGAGGCATTCGAAGTGCTCCTCCATCGTCACAAATCGCGTATTTATACCGCCATTTACCTCATCGTAAAGGATCGGTACCGGGCAGAAGACCTGCTTCAGGAGACCTTTATCAAAGCAGTGAACACCATCAAAGGTGGGCGCTACAATGAAGAAGGAAAATTCCTCCCGTGGGTAAGTCGCATTGCGCATAATCTCGCCATCGACTCCTACCGGAAATCCCGCAGGTACCCGGAAATCGTCCTGGAAGACAATAGTCGGGTGTTCAATTCCATGGACTTTTCGGAAGACTCTGCGGAGTCTCTTCAGATAGCCCAGGATACGCAAGCCAGACTCAGGGACCTGATCAAGGAACTGCCCGATGAACAAAAGCAGGTACTGATCATGCGCCACTATATGGACTTGAGTTTCCAGGAGATTGCAGACAAGACGGGCGTGAGCATCAATACAGCCCTTGGCCGGATGCGATACGCATTAATCAACTTGAGAAAGAAGATGACAAAAACCCAATATGCCTATGACCAAAACTTTTACCCAAAACGATCTGATCAGGTTTATCTACCAAGAGACCACGGAGGAGGAAACGCACGAGATTAATCGCGTGCTGGCCACCGACCCTGAGCTTCAGCGTCAATACCGGGAGTTGATGCTGACCAGAAATAGTCTGGACAAGGCGCACCTTGAACCCTCAGCAACAGCCATCGGAAACATCCTTCAATACGCGCACGGACTGGAAGTGAAGCAATAGCGCTCGGCCAACCGATTCAGCCACCATACAAACCCAGAGAGGTGTGGGCTTTTGCTGACCCAACCTCAAATGGTTTTCCGTTATTTGTATTGTGAGAATTCTGATGTTTCATCAGCACTTCAACACCCCTCAAAGGGGAGGTGCTATTCGATCCTACTACCTGGCCACTGCCCTCGCCCGGTCAGGACATCAGGTGACTGTCATTACTTCTTCCGGCACCAACACAAGGAGAAATGAAACCCTCGAAGGCATTGAGGTCATTTACCTTCCTGTCCCATACAACAACCGGTTTAAATTCTATACCCGTTCCTGGGCATTCCTCAGGTACGCGGTCGCTGCCATTCGCGCTGCTTATCCCTACCGACGTCATGAAATTTGTTATGGC
>JAEUUD010000012.1 GCA_016787625.1 Cyclobacteriaceae bacterium | reverse complement strand
AGCATGAAATTCAGCATTATTTTGTTGACCACACCAAGATCAACATGCCGGATACATTCTTGAAAACATGGCTGAAGACTTCCGGCGACGGAAAGATTACTGACGAGGTAATTGGCAAGGAATTCGACGCTTACAAAGACGGCCTTAAGTGGGACCTGATCAAGAATAAGATTGCCGATGACCACAAAATCAACATAGAAAGCGCAGAAGTCCGTCAGCGGGCCAAACTCCTCATTGCCCAGCAGTTTGGAGGCGCGGCCATCATGGACCAGCTCGGGGATAAATTCGACTCCATCGCTGACAACTACCTTTCAGGGCAGGACGGCAAGGGAGAGAATTTCATGAGGCTCTATCAGCAGATCCGTCATGAAAAGATCATGACTGTTGTAAAAGAGCATATCACCCTAAGTGAAAAGAAGGTTTCGCTGGATGAATTCAAGAAGGCTGCCGCCGAACATCAGCACTAAGCGGGAGATTTTGGGTTGATTGTTGAACCTTGACGGTCCTTGTTGGGTTTTAACTGTTAGTTCTAGATTATTCTCATTAGTATTGAAAAGTAATTTAGAATAAGCACGTAAAATTTTCGTCTCTATACAGAGCAATCAAGCACACTACTTATATGGACAAAAACAACGAATTCAGGAAGTACGCGGTACAACACCTTGGCATGAGCAGCAATACCATTGATGGTTATGCTCAGAAAATCGAAAACATGACCCAGTATGTCATTGAAGAACGTCCTGGGAATTTCAGAGCCATTGATGTGTTTACCCGTCTTATTTCAGACCGCATCATTTTCCTCGGAATGGGAATCGACGATCAAATCGCCAACCTGATCACAGCGCAATTGCTATTCCTTGAATCCGCAGATCACAAGAAAGACATCATCATGTATATCAATAGCCCGGGCGGCTCCGTTTATGCCGGCCTTGGCATCTACGATACCATGCAGTATGTCAACCCGGATGTTGCCACAATTTGTACCGGGCTTGCAGCCTCGATGGGCGCTGTTCTGCTGTCATCGGGTGCACCTAAAAAGCGCTCTGGCCTTCCCCATGCTCGCATCATGATTCATCAACCTTCATCGGGGATGCAGGGCACTTCAAAAGACATGGAAATCTCCCTCAAGCAAACGATCGAGATACGCGAAGACTTGTATAAAATCCTTGCCAAACACAGCGGACAAACCTTCGAAAGAATTGAAAAGGATTCTGACCGCGACTACTGGATGAGAGCCGTTGAGGCCAAGGAGTACGGGCTCATTGACGAAGTGCTGGAAAAGAAGAAGTAGGAATTAGTCATTGGCTTTTAGCCATTGGCTTGTTCAGGGTAACACATTGGTTACCCCAAAAAGGCGCTTCATGCTGTCAAAAGCCAATAGCCAATAGCTGGTTTTGGTCAATTAGTCGTTACCTTTGCATTCATGGCCGAAGTTACCTGTTCATTTTGCGGGAGGAACAAGAAAGATGTAGACCTGATGATCTCGGGTATCCATGCGCACATTTGCGACAAGTGCGTTACCCAGGCTACACAAATACTTCAGGAGGAAAAAAAGAACAAGATTGAAGCGGGCAATACTCCAAACTTCAAGCTCATCAAGCCCAAGGAAATCAAGAAATTTCTTGATGAGTACGTCATCGGCCAGGACCAGGCAAAAAAGGTCCTATCTGTAGCTGTTTACAACCACTATAAGCGCCTGATGCAACGCAAGTCCGAAGTGTCGGAAGTGCAGATTGAGAAATCAAACATCATCATGGCAGGTGAAACAGGTACCGGTAAGACGTATCTGGCAAAGACCCTCGCTCGCATTTTACAGGTACCCTTCTGCATTGCCGATGCTACGGTGCTGACAGAGGCTGGATACGTTGGTGAAGACGTGGAGAGTATTCTCACCCGCTTGCTTCAATCGGCCGACTACAACGTGGAGGCCGCTGAACGCGGAATTGTCTACATTGATGAGATCGATAAGATTGCCCGCAAATCGGACAACCCTTCCATCACCCGCGATGTGAGCGGCGAAGGCGTCCAGCAGGCATTGCTGAAACTCCTTGAAGGCACGGCGGTTAACGTTCCTCCTCAAGGCGGACGCAAGCATCCTGATCAGAAAATGATCACCGTCAATACCGACAATATCCTGTTCATCTGCGGTGGCGCATTCGAAGGCTTGCATCGTCTTATTTCACGCAGGCTGAATACACGACCGTTAGGTTTTGCGACGACGGAAGGGCTTCACCCGAGTGACATCGACAATGACAACTTGCTTCAGTTTGTTTCAGCCCAGGACCTGAAGTCCTTCGGGCTCATCCCTGAACTGATCGGACGTCTGCCTGTTGTATCCTATCTGAATCCCCTCGACGCGGTTGCCCTCAAGAAAATCCTGGTAGAGCCTAAGAACGCGCTGGTCAAGCAGTACAAGAAGCTGTTTGAGATGGAGGGCATTGATCTCGAATTCAAAGAAGGCGCTCTTGATTTCATCGTTGAAAAAGCGATGAGCTTCAAACTTGGTGCCCGCGGCCTTCGGTCGATTTGCGAAGCCGTTATCAACGACGCCATGTTTGAGCTGCCTTCAGAAAAGGGAACCGAGAAGCTTGTCATCAACCGCGCTTACGCGGAAGAGAAATTCAGCAAGTCGCGCTACAGCAAGCTGAAGGTCGCCTAAGCCGGCTGCCGTAAATAACCAACCATTAGTTTTGCAGCATTCTCCGATGCTGATCCGGTGTCGAGAAGTTTGAGTATCGCGTCATACTCGTGAATGATCTGCTCCCGATAGCTCCTGTCTGATACAAGTCGGTCGAGTTCTTTGGAAATAGCCGTCGCACTTGCATCCTCCTGGATCAATTCCCTAATGACCTCCTTGTTTGCAATAAGGTTGATAAGCGAGATATGCTTCACCCGAACTACGGCCTTGCCTATTTTCATCTCCAGCCATCCTGCTTTATATATGCACACCTGCGGCACACGCAGTAAACCTGTTTCGAGTGTTGCGGTTCCTGAAGTAACAATGGCAGCGCGCGCCAATCTCAGGAGGTTATAAGTGTCTCCATAAACGAACTGTACTCCGGGAATGGTTCTTAGAGGTTCGTACAGCGCTGGATTGACTCCATCTACGGCAGCTACTGCGAACTGAAGTCCCGGATGCTTCCTCGCCACTTCTGCCACTACAGGAACAATCCTGTTCAATTCCATTTTCCTGCTGCCCGGCAATAATGCTATGATGGGCTTGTCTCCGGTGAGTTTGTGCTTCGCAGCAAACTGCGGGTCGGGATGAAAAGCTTTGATGGCGTCGAGTACCGGATTGCCTACATAGTCAACATCCCAGTCATATTGCTTGTAGAATGCTTTTTCAAATGGGAGGATGACAAACATCTTGTCGACATTGGCTTTCAGCTCCTTTGCTCTCGACTGATACCAGGCCCAGACTTTGGGTGGGATGTAGTAATAGGTCTTGATCTTCCGTGGCTTGGTGAACTTTGCAATGCGGCGGTTAAATCCACCATAGTCGATCAGGATGACAACATCGGGCTTGAAGGAAAGGATATCCTCTTTGCAGAACCGAAGCATGCGGCGGATGGTACCGTAGTTGGCGATGAGGGTAATGAACCCCATGAAGGCAAGCTGATCATAATGTACCGCGAGGTCAGCGCCTGCCAGTTTCATCTGGTCACCACCGAAAGCCCGGACAATTGCCTTTGGATCCTGAGCGCGCAGTGAGCGGATCAGGTTGCTCCCGTGCAGGTCACCTGATCGTTCTCCGGCAATGATGTAGTATCGCATGGGAACCTATTCGCCGAAATATTCCACGTAGTTGCGAGGCGTCTCAAAAAGTCTGATCGAGTGAAGGGTCGACCGGCTCGACAGTTTGGCAATGCCCGGAGCAAGAATTTTCCATATCTCCATGGCAAGGTTCTCCGTGCTGGCCATTTTGCCTTGCATAAATGGTACGTCAAGGTTCAGGTTCTTGTGATCAACCTGGTCAATCACGGATGTGCGTATGAGTGTGCTCAGCTTTTTGAGGTCGATGACAAATCCTGTTTCAGGATCAGGGTCACCCTTCACGGTGACAATCAGGTCATAGTTGTGGCCATGCCAGTTCTCATTGGCACACGGGCCAAATATTTCCAGGTTCTTCTCTCTGCTCCATGCAGGATTGGTCAACTTATGTGCAGCATTGAAATGTTCCTTGCGGCTGACGTAAACCATAAAAGTCCGCCCTCGTCGCGGGGCGGCACAAATATACATTAACTTGCAGCAAAGAGAATCAAAGATGATCGTTGTAACGGGTGCCGCGGGGTTTATTGGAAGTTGCCTGGTGAGAAAGCTCAATCAGGAAAACTTCAACGCTGTCGTTGCCGTCGATTCATTCTCCGACCCGGTGAGAAACAAGAACCTGGAAGGATTAAAAATTAAAGAACAGGTAACCATTGACGCATTCATGCCCTGGCTGGACACCAATCAGGAGCTTGTCGAATTCATCTTTCATATCGGCGCCATCACCGATACGTCCGAGTTTGACAAGGAGAAACTGAATCATTTCAATACCCAATACACGAAAGATATCTGGGCACGTTGTATTCGCTACCAGATTCCGCTTGTGTATGCCTCCTCCGCCGCCACCTACGGCCTCGGTGAGGAAGGATACTCGGATGATGAATCACTCATTCCAAAACTCAAGCCGCTGAATCCCTATGGCCAGTCGAAACAGGACTTTGACCTTTGGGCGTTGCAACAAAAGGAGAAGCCATTCTTCTGGGCAGGCTTGAAATTTTTCAATGTCTATGGCCCGAACGAATATCACAAAGGCCGGATGGCATCCGTGATCTGGCACGCGTACAATCAAATTCTCCAGACCGGAAAAATGAAGTTGTTCCGTTCCCACAATCCTCAATACAAGGATGGTGAACAAATGCGCGACTTTGTTTATGTACTCGATGTCGTGGAAGTCTGCTGCTGGTTGATGCATCATCGTAAGAATTCTGGAATCTATAATCTGGGCTCCGGCAAGGCAAGGACATTTCTTGACCTGGTGCGCGCCGTTTTCCGCGCAACCGGCAAACCCGAGAATATAGATTACATCGACACACCGGCCGACATCCGCGACAAGTACCAGTACTTTACCGAGGCATCGATGAAAAAGCTTGAGTCGATCGGGTATACAAAGCCATTCAGCACCCTTGAAGAGGGCACGACCGATTACGTGAAGAACTACCTGATGAAACGTTAACGAAGCAGGCGGAACTCTATCCGTCGGTTTGCCTGGCGATGCTCTTCTGTATCATTGGCCGCTATCGGTTTTTCAGCGCCATAACCTTTCTGCGTTACCCGCGTTCCCTCAATCCCGTGAGCCGTTAAATAACCAGCAACAGCCTGGGCACGCTTCTGCGAAAGCTGCAGATTGTATGCGGCAGTACCTGCGTTATCCGTATGTCCACTGACCTCAATGCGAATGGCAGGATTTTCATTCAGAAAGCGAACGACTTTGTCAAGTTCGGTAAATGATTTTTCTTTGATTTCGTACTTGTTCAGGTCAAAGAAGATGTTGTTGAGGACAGCCGAAGCTCCTGCCTTGATAGGATCCAGCAGAACATCCATCGTGACTGGCTCCAGATTCTCCTGGATTTCATAGTTAAAGTTCACACTCTTGAACAAATGACCCGGGTGGGTGACATAGAGGGCGTAGTCAGCGCCCTGTGTAAGCACCATCAGGTACTCACCGGTCACCGAATCGGCATTGACGTAGGAATCAAGTTCATTTTTGTTGATGTTGAACAACTCAACACGGGCGTTAAGAGGTTTCTTTGTCGTGGCATCCCGCACGATGCCCTTAACATAGTTGCTCTTGTACTTGAGCTGCAATTCCTCCGGAACACGAATTTCATAAATCACGGAAGAATTGATCTTGTGATTGTCCTCATGGGAATAAAATCCACGCTGGCCATCTCGGGTGATAAACAAGGAAAACTGATCCTCATGGTTGTTAACCGGTGATCCAAAATTCACCGTTTCTGCCCAGGCACCATTGTCGCGCTCGCTGCGATAAATATCATAGCCACCAAAGCCAGGTTTTCCATTGGAAGCAATGAATAATGTCCGTCCGTTCACATGAATGAAAGGTGATATCTCATCGTAAGGTGTGTTGATCTTATCACCGAGGTTTTCCGCTTTCGTCCATTGACCATTGTCAAGCTTGTAGGAGAGGTAAATATCCTTGTTGCCGAGACCTCCCCTGCGGTCCGAGACAAAGAAGAGCATGCGGCCGTCTGCGGAGAGTGATGGCTGGGATTCCCATGCCGCGCTATTGACCTCTGGTCCCAGATTGACCGGCACGGACCATTCATTGCCCACCTTACGGCTTTCAAAAAGATCACAACTTCCGTATCCCCTGCGACCGATACACGAAGTAAAAATCAATTGTCTGCCGTCTGCGGAAATCGTACACGTCCCCTCATTGAGTCGTGAGTTGATGCTGGCTGAAATGGAGACAGGTGGTTTCCATCGCCCTACAGAGTCTTTCCTGACAACGACAAGGTCTTCATCATCTTCCTGTCCACCACCCACCCTTCGGGTAAAGATCAGCTCCTGCTCGTCGGCCGTCAATACCGGAAAGTACTGCATGGCATAGGCGTTAACTGTATCAGGAAGCTGTCTGGGTCGGAAGTCTGTTGTGGATTTCTGGTTGCGCTTGGCAAACAAAACATTTCGTTTCCACAACATGGCCTGCTCCATCTTGACCTTGTTGAGAATTTCTGATTCAAGGTAGAGGTCAACAAATTGCTGCGCCTTGTCGTAGTTACCCTCCAGGAGATAGTTCTCACCAAGTTCGTAGAAGTACGCCTTCTGTTTCTTGGGATCTTGTGTAAGAGAAAGCCCGACGAGAAAAACCTTCGTGGACTGGGCATAGTCGCGCAAGGTCTTGTATATCAAACCTCCGCGAAAGTAGGCTTCAGCAAAATCCCTGTCTCTATCGGTCGCTTCTTTCAACATCGAGAGCGCCTCCTGATATTGACCCCTTACCCGGAAGTTGTCGGCCTGCGTGTAAAGTTCAATGGCCCTCTTATTGGTGGTACTCAGTTGAACCTGGGCATGTGCAGTTAGAGACAGGAAAAGGACAAATACCAGGTATCTCATTTGACGTGAAGTTAGCATCCAATGAATAAAACGCATTCAGGGGATGTTCATGTACTTGTGAATCTGCAAAGAAATCCGCCACCGCGGGTTCTGCTTGATATAATCAATGATGAGGGGCACCATGACCTTCTCTTTTGACCACTCCGGCTGTAGGTAGAGCTTGCAGTCTGGACCAACCCTGGAAGCTTCCTTTTCAGCCCAGGCAAGGTCGCTGGGATGATACACCACCACTTTCAGCTCGTCGGCCTTTCCGTAGGACGAACTTTCAGGTTTCTTGAATTTCTTTGGCGACAGGCAAATCCAATCCCAGGTCCCCGTGATCGTGTAGGCACCTGAAGTCTCCAGGTGTGTATGGATTCCCTCTCCCTTAAGCATACTGGTTAGTCCTTCCAATGGATGCATCGTCGGTTCACCTCCTGTAATCACTGCAATCGGCGCGCCACTTTCCTTCGTTCGACGAACGATGGTTTCAATACTCACTTGCGGATGCGCCTCAGCAGGCCACGATTCCTTCACGTCGCACCAAACACAACCAACATCACATCCACCCAGCCGGATAAAGTAGGCAGAACATCCCTGGTAAAAGCCCTCACCCTGGAGCGTAAAAAAATCCTCCATCAGCGGCAGTGAATGACCGACAAGGTGCGTGCGTGGTATGGTTTGCTGTATGTTCACAGCGGTTCGGGTTATGGGTGCCGGAGTTCGGTGGCGCGCAGGGTGTTCAGCAACAGAGAGGCAATGGTCATCGGACCTACACCACCAGGAACGGGCGTAATGAAAGACGCTTTTGGTGCAACCTGTTTGAAATCCACATCACCTTTTATGCTGAAACCATTAGGCTTCGAAGGGTCGTCAACTTTCGTTGTTCCAATATCAATAACCACCGCACCTTCCTTGACCATGTCTGCCGTTACCAGTCCAGGTTTACCAACGGCCACGAGCAGAATGTCAGCCTGCAAGGTATAGTCCTTCAGGTTTTTTGTGTATTTGTGACAAATGGTGACCGTGGCATGACCTTGCTCGACGAGGAGCATGCTCAATGGTGCGCCGGCGATGCGGCTGGCGCCAATCACAACGCAGTTCTTTCCTTCCGTTTCAATGTCATAGCGGCGAAGCAATTCCATCACACCGAAAGGTGTTGCAGGCATCAGCAGTGGAACCTTGGAAATGATGCTCCCGAAATTCCTGTTGGTGAATCCGTCGACATCCTTGTCGGGACGAATCTTGTCCGTGATTTTCTCGACGGAGATATGGGCAGGCAGGGGAAGCTGCACGATGAATCCATCCACATCATCATCATTATTCACATGGGTGATGTGCTTCATGAGCTTCTCCTCGGAGATCGTATCGGCAAAACGCATCATCGTGTAGTGGAACCCTACATCCTTGCAGGCCTTCACCTTGTGATCCACGTATGTCTGACTGGCACCATCATCGCCCACGAGGATGAAAGCCAGGTGTGGCACTTTCTTGCCGGAAGCCTTTCGATCGTTCACCTTCAGCAGGATCTCGGCTTTTATTTCGCCGGCTATCTTGCGTCCATCGATGATCGTGTAAGTCTTGGCAGTTGTGTCAGTCATGAATTGCGTTACTAAAGTCTATTCAATTTTCAATACAGCCATGAATGCTTCCTGAGGAATCTCAACGGACCCTACCTGGCGCATGCGTTTCTTCCCTTTCTTTTGTTTTTCCAGGAGTTTTCTCTTTCGGGAAATATCACCACCGTAGCACTTAGCCAGGACATTTTTACGCATGGCACTTACCGTCTCACGCGCGATGATCTTCTGTCCGATGGTTGCCTGGATGGCCACTTCAAACATGTGTCGTGGAATAAGCTCCTTCAGTTTCTCACAAAGTTTCCTTCCCCACTCATATGCCTTATCCCTGTGAACAATCGCCGACAAGGCATCCACTTTGTCTCCATTGAGCTGCACATCGAGTTTCACCATGTCGCTTTCGCGGAATCCGATGAGGTGATAATCAAGTGATGCGTAGCCGCGGGATATGGTCTTCAGCTTGTCATAGAAGTCAAAGACAATCTCAGCCAGGGGCATATCGAACGTAAGCTCCACGCGGTCTGATGTGAGGTACATTTGATTCTTGATAATACCACGCTTGTCCATACACAAGCCGATGATGGACCCAATGTATTCTGACTTGGTGATGATCTGCGCTGTGATATAAGGCTCCTCAATCATGTCCATCATGGTAGGATCCGGCATCTCCGACGGTGCATTGATCTCGATCACTTTGCCATTGGTGAGCAGGGCCTTAAACTGAACCGATGGTACTGTTGTAATAACCGTCATCCCAAACTCCCTTTCGAGCCTTTCCTGGATGATCTCCATGTGGAGCATACCGAGAAATCCGCATCGGAAGCCAAATCCAAGCGCGGCTGAAGTTTCTGGCTCCCAAACCAGCGAGGCATCATTGAGCTGGAGTTTCTCCATGGAGGCGCGAAGCTCTTCAAATTCATGTGTGTCGACCGGATAAATACCGGCGAACACCATGGGCTTCACATCTTCAAAGCCCCGGATAGCCTCACCAGGATTGTCAACAAGGGTAATGGTATCACCCACCTTCACTTCCTTGGCAACCTTGATCCCTGAAATCAGATATCCAACATTGCCTGCACTGATTTCAGTGCGCGGGTGCTTGTCAAGCTTGAGTACGCCGATTTCATCAGCACCATATTGAGTACCTGCATTGACAAACTTGACTCGGTCATTCTTCCTCATGGTGCCATTGAAAACACGGAAGTAAACTTCAATCCCTCTGAAGGAATTGAAAACAGAATCGAAAATCATCGCCTGAAGCGGAGCTTTTGGATCGCCCTTGGGCGCAGGAACACGCTCTACGACAGCCTCCAGGATCTCCTTGATGCCGACACCTTCCTTGGCGCTGGCTTTCAGCACCGTATTCCGGTCGCACCCGATCAGGTCAACGATCTGGTCGGTCACTTCTTCAGGCATGGCTGCTGGCAAATCGATCTTATTCAATACGGGGATGATCGTCAGATCATGCTCGAGTGCCAGATAAAGATTGGAAATGGTTTGCGCCTGAATGCCCTGGGCGGCGTCAACGATGAGGAGTGCACCTTCGCAGGCTGCAATGGATCTGGACACTTCATAGGAGAAGTCCACATGCCCGGGCGTATCAATCAGGTTGAGGGTGTACTCCTTTCCGTGGAGTGTATAGTTCATCTGGATGGCGTGGGCCTTGATGGTAATCCCCTTTTCTCGCTCCAGGTCCATGTTGTCCAGTACCTGTGCCTGCATCTGGCGGCCGGTGAGCGTTCCTGTAAATTCCAGCAGGCGGTCAGCCAGCGTGCTTTTTCCGTGGTCGATGTGAGCGATGATGCAAAAGTTCCGGATATTCTCCATTCCAGTGAGTCAAATCAGCATTAAGAGGTGCAAAAGTAGCCAAAAATCCCAGTTTTTGGACGCCCTTGTCCATTTCACAACCCGATCCCCCGTTCGTCCGTTGGTACAATGTTATACACAGTACCATGAGGCTTACTCTCCTGATTCTCCTGTCGGCAATCACCACATTTGGACAGACTCGTTCACTTCGTTCATTCTGCGATTCGCTTGTCCTCAAGGGAATAGAGCAGAAACTTGTTCCCGGCCTGGGACTGGTGGTCATGCAAGGCGACACCACCCTGGTGGCCACTTACGGGCTGGCCAATGTTGAGGATAAGGTCGTCACGGATACCACCACCCTCTTTCAATTGGGATCGGTCGGCAAGCTGTTTACAGCCATCGCCGTCCTGCAGCAAGTCGAGTCAGGCAAACTGGATCTTCATGCGGATGTGAATCAGTATCTCCATGGATTTTCCATGAACGCTCCGGGCAGGCCCATTACCTTATTTGATCTCCTTACCCATACCGCCGGTCTTGATGATCGCATCATTGGGTACCTGGCACACTCAACAAAAGATGTAAAATCATTGGAGGAACACCTCAAGCAGGTCATGCCTCCGTCCTTTCAGGCTCCCGGGATTGAAATCAACTATTCCAACTATGGTTATGCCCTCGCTGGACATTTGGTTGAACGGGTTACCGGTTTGACGTTCACGCAGTACGTGAAGGACAGTATTTTTCTTCCTCTTGGTATGTCCCACACTACGTACGACCTCCCCGACAATTACGAAACGCTGCCTTCCTATGCGCATGGCTATCGAATTCGTGATGACTACGAAAAGGTCACCTGCTATCCTCGTCACGCGACGCCGGCAGGGAGCGCACTCTCCTGCGTTGCAGACATGAAGAAGTTTCTTGCCGAAATGCTCAGGCCATCCGGAAAAATCCTCTCTCAGGCTTCCATGAGCAAACTCGTCGAACAGCAATTTACCAATGACACGTTGCTCATGGGCTATACCATAGGAATGGAAGTACAGCACATCAATGGTTATCATGGTGTCGCTAAAGGAGGAGCTTTCACTGGCTTCTTATCTGAGCTTGTTCTTTTTCCTGAAGAGAGCATCGGAATATTCGTGACGACCAATACGCAGACTGACAATTTTCTAGAATCGTTTAGCGAAGCACTTTTTGCACGACTCCTTCCTCGTCAACCAGGTCAGGAAGTACCTGCGCCTCCACTTGACCTGAAAGCATTCGCCGGCGTGTATCGGAGTGAACGATACAATCACAGAACAGTGGAAGATCTTCTGGCGCTGTACCAGGGTAAGCTGGAGCTTTCTGTTTCAGAAACCGGTACCCTCACGACGTATCAGAACGGAGATATTCAGCATTACAAGCCTACCGGCCCCCTGACCTTCAGTAATACAAGGGTTCCGGAACAGTGTCTCGTTTTTAAGCGAAATGAAAAGGGAGAGCTCTCGAGGCTGTACACCAACATCAACCTTGCGGGCTTCTATATTCCTGTGAGCTTGTCTCCCGTGGCCTGGTATGACGATCCTGAAATGATCAATGAATACTATTTCGTCGTTGTACTGATCATTCTCACATTCATCTTTGTCCCTGTTTTCCGGGCCTGGGTTCTCCTCCGCAGGAGATCGAATCCCGGATATTGGTCGACGGGTCTGATATCTACATTTCCTTTTTACACGGCCTTGGTTATAGCGGCCCTGTTTCTCCTTCAGTTTATCGGCGGCTTCATGTACCTGGCACGGCACATCAATGACTTCTTTTTTGCTGTGCCTGATTCCTGGCGTCAGGTTCAAATAACAACCTACGTCCTTCCCTTCGCGGTGCTGTTACTTGTCTTAGCGGCCATCCAATTGTGGCTTCGCCATGATGGAAGGCTTGTATTCAGGGTATACTATTCGCTTGTGGCATTGTGCGCTGTCATTCACCTGGCCTTCCTTTACCGATGGCACTTCATCGGCATTCATGTGTAGTCATCTTCGAACGGACTATCTTGCCGGATGAACTTTCTCGCCCATCTCTATCTCTCCGGTGATGACCCCAAGATCATGTTGGGCAATTTCATCGGCGACTTCGTACGCGGAAGGGATCTTAGGGAACAGTTTGGTGAGCGCATTGCCATGGGCATTGAACTCCACCGCGCCATTGATGAGTTTACAGACAAGCACCCGGTTGTCAAGCAAAGCAAAAACCGTCTGTGGCCGAACTACAGGCACTACGCAGCGGTCATTGTTGATATTTATTACGACCATTTTCTTGCCGCAAACTGGAGCCATTACTCCAGCGTACCGTTGGAACGATATGCAACAGATGCCTACAAGATCATCGATGATCATTTGGGCATTCTGCCGGAACAGGTAAAATACATGATGCCGTACATGACCAAGGGCAACTGGCTCTTGAATTACGCCAAAGTGGAAGGGATACATCGAGCGCTCACCGGCATGTCACGACGTGCTACTTTTGAATCACGCATGGAGCAGTCCGTGGTTGATCTGCAAGCACACTACAGTGAATTCGAATCGGAATTCATGCAGTTCTTTCCTGAACTTGAGAGGTTCTCAACTCACTGGAGAAATTCCAACTAGTTCAATTGCCTTCGTGGCTGAAGGACTGAGCGAAGTCGAAGTCCGAATGCCGCGACCTTCACAAATGGCGACCACTCATGAACCTCAAGCCGCACGAATATTATTCTGTGCTGTCCGAAGCTTGCAATTTCATAGTGTCGTGCAAGGGTCGCGGTATCCTCCTTCGTCGGAACCGCGAAGGCACATAATGAGTACTATTTCTTCGCGTAGAAATCAATCCGTGTCTCCTTTGCTCCCAGGGATGTGAGATAATCAGCTACAGGTTTTGCGGCATCGCCACCCTTGTTGGCATGGTGCAGCATCGTGAATCCATGAGGGCCTTTCGAATTCAGCAGGCCTGGATTAAATGTTAAAACATTCTTTACTGTATCGAGATGACCCAGCATACACGCGAGGTAGATGTTGTACCGGGCTCCCTTGCCCAACAGGTATGCGGCGATATCCTTGTTGCCGACATGACCGGCCGCTTCAATACCCGACTCGTAGTCGCCTCCTCCCCAGTCGTAGGACACATGCAGGAGAAGGTGATTGTTTTCCAGCATCTCTTTGACCCGGTCGATGTTGCCGTGTGAAACACCGACAAATTCCTTTACGATGTCGGTGCTGATGGCAGGCGGCTTCTCCTGGGTTTGCTGGCCTGCAACCATGAATGGCGGCAACAATAGCGCTGTACCGCCAATGATGGATTTGTGAAGAAATTGGGAGCGGTTCATAATAATGGGGTTTACCATCAAAACGAGGCCCTTGCAGCAATCGTTTCCCTTTTCTTCATTTGCGATGTCTTCAATTACGTTAACGGTTAATACCTATGACCAACGACCCCGAACTTGATGGGAAGTACCTGGGCACAATATCCAATGATTTTGTCAAGGTGTCAGATAGCCTGAAAGAAGCATCCTACCAAATCAGAAAAGCTGGTTTTGCCTACCCCATTTTTCCGGTTTGCCAACAGGAGCAACCTATAGGTCAACTGTTAATTCAGTCGGCAGAGACAGGCACAAAATGGAACTACTACGCTTCATTCCTTGATGAGTTTTCACAACGCGAACTGGTTGCCAAAGACAAGGAAGAGTCCTTTACGCAGGCTTACAAAGATCCCGATGAGTTCTGTTGCTTGTTTGTGATTGACAACGCCTTCACCCGATTTGTGTTTATACCTTATCCTGAGGACTGAGTATTCGGCGTTGGGTGTTGGGCATTGGTGTTAGAAATGTTTCCAGCCTTGTGCTTTCAGGGGTACCGTTGCACCTCCTTTGGTGATCAGTACATTTTGTTTTGGATCCGGATGGACGTAACCGATGAAGTGGATGTCCGCGTGATTCTTCAGTTTTTCGAAATCCTCCTGACGGATCGTGAACAACAATTCGTAGTCTTCTCCGCCGTTGAGAGCGCACGTAAATGGATCCAGTTTGAATTCAACAGCCGTGTTGAAGGCATCCTGATCGATGGGAATCTTGTCTTCAAAAATGTGAACACCAATACGGGAGTTCTTTGACAGGTGAAACAACTCAGAGGCCAATCCATCACTCACATCAATCATGGACGTAGGCCGGATACCAAGGTCTGCCAGTTCATGAATGATATCCATGCGAGCCTTGGGTCGCAGTTGACGGCCGACAGCATACTCGTGTTTCTCCAGTTCCGGCTGCATCGATGGGTTGGCCAGGAAAACTTCCTTTTCCCTTTCTAAAATCTGCAAACCGATATATGCGCCACCGAGGTCACCGGTCACACAAATGATATCCTTGTCTTTGGCACCGCTGCGGTACACTTCACTTCCCTTCTTCGTTCTTCCCACAACACTGATGCTGATGATCAATCCCGACGAAGAGGCTGTCGTATCTCCGCCAACCAGGTCGACGCCATAATTCGCACAAGCAGCACGTATGCCATCATAGAGCGCATCGATGGCCTCAACGGAGAACCGGTTGCTCAGTCCAAGCGCAACAACGACTTGCTCAGGTTTTCCATTCATCGCTGCTATGTCCGAAACATTGACGGTAACTGCCTTGTAACCCAGGTGCTGAAGGGGCATGTAAGAAAGGTCAAAGTGAATGCCTTCCACCAGCATATCGGTCGACAGGAGAATCACGTCGTCGCCCGCATCAATCACAGCGGCGTCGTCGCCAATCCCCTTCAGGGAGCTACGATTCTTTAATGAGAAATGGCTGCTGATCCTGTCGATCAGGCCAAATTCTCCCAGATTAGAAAGTTCTGTACGACTGTCGGACATGCTGAATGTTGGGTTTTTTGAGGGTAACCATCCGTTTGGCGAACGACCCGGCCCATTCACCGGCAAAAATAGGCAGACAGGTGGATTTTTGGCTCAATACCTCAAAATTGAGGTATTAACGGCAAAAGATTCGGTTATGAAATCCGTGATCATTTTCATCGTCCTGATTGTTTTCTTCCTCGGCGCATGCGGCCCCAAGCCTTATTCAGAAACCAAGGTGGGGAAGGAAAAGTGGCGTTACTATAACAAGACCCAATACGGTCTTCAGCCCAAGAAGGCTCCTAAATTCTAAGCTTTCCTTTCCTGGCAGATTTCTGTCAGTACACCATTGGCGGTCTTGGGATGAATGAACGCAACGAGTTTGTTATCAGCGCCCGGGAAAGGCTTTTCGGTAAGCACCTTGAAGCCAGCGGCGTTCAGTTCTGCCATTTTGTTCTCTGCGTTGTCAACATCAAACGCCAGGTGGTGAAGGCCCTCACCGCGTTTTTCGATAAAAGTAGCAATGGCTGAGTCAGGTTTTGTTGCTTCAAGAAGTTCAATCTTGATGCCGCCTACATTGAAAAAGGAAGTACGGACCCCTTCGCTTTCCACTGCTTCAATTTTGTAGTGCTTTACGCCAAGAAGGCGTGCAAACAGTTCGTTTGACTTGTCAAGGTTTTTGACGGCTATCCCGATGTGTTCCAGCTTGTTCATACTGCAGCGAATTACAGGGTTCTTTGTATTTTTGTCCAAGTGATGAAACTTTTACCTGATTCCCAAGGTTTTCAGGCCAAATGACCGGAGCGTTATGATTTCTGTAACCGACAAAGCGAAAGATCGCATCATTGAATTGCGCAAGCAGGAAGGGCGCGAGCCGAACAACAATATCCGCGTTTCTGTGAGGGGCGGAGGCTGTTCGGGCCTCATGTATGACCTTAATTTTGATGATCAGATCAAGACAGTCGATCAGGTCTTTGAAGACAAGGGAATCAAAATTCTTGTCGACAAGAAGAGTTTGCTCTACCTGCTCGGAACAACGCTGGATTTTTCTGATGGTCTCAACGGCAAAGGATTCCAGTTTATTAATCCCAATGCCTCACGCACCTGCGGGTGTGGCGAGAGTTTTGCGGTTTAAGACACCACAGCCACACACTTCAACTCAATAGCGATCGGCGTCGGCAGGGCGCCAACCTCCACGGTCGTGCGACACGGCTGAGTCGCCGGATCAGGGAAATACTCTTTATAGATCTTATTGTATCGGGCAAAGTCACGCTTCATGCTTGTCAGGAACACGGTGACATCCACAAGGTTCTCCCATCGTGAACCCGATGCTTCCAATACATGCTTGACATTCTGAAATACAGAATGACATTGCACCTCGATATCATATGATAAAATGTTTCCGTCGGTATCCAGGGTAACTCCAGGGATCTCCTTCGATCCCCGCTTTCGGGGTCCGACGCCTGAAAGAAACAGCAAGTTGCCAACGCGTCTTGCGTGAGGATATGGCCCTACAGGCTCTGGCGCCTTATCGGAAGAAATTGGTGTACTCATGCTATTTGACTTCAAATACAAGGCTGGCCCAGTGGCTCATATAATCCGCGCCTTCTTTCTCGGAGGGGATCATGCGCACCGAACTCACCATCCAGGGGCCTGTGCTGCTTACCGGAAACCGGATGGTGCCGTCGCCCTCGGTATAAATGTTCTGGAGGAAGATCCTGTTGCCCACATGGCTCCACACTTTCACCATGCTGTGCGCGGCGGGTTTACCCTCCCACATCACCTGGCATTCAAGGTAATCGCCTGACTTGAGCTCAGCGGGATTCGTCATAGGAAAAATCTCATAACGAAATCCGGCACTGCGCCGAAAAGTCGCATCCACTTTAGATCCGCACTGCACGATGACTTTGGCATACCGCTTATAAAACTCCTTAGCCCCATGATCACTCCATCCCGTGCGTTTGCGTTCCTCAGCGATATACTCCAATCCGTCTTCCTTCAGGTATGCATTGAACTTGTCAGCCTCCAGCTCTATAGAAGCAAAATCGCTCATCAGTGCCACCAGGTGTGTTCCCTCACGGTCAAATTTGTAGGTCAGGTTTTTCCCCTTCTCATTTCTGACATCCTTCATCATGTTCTTCACGGTAATGCCCGTATGAACCTCAAGTTTCTCCACCTTATGGCGGTTTAAGTCCCATGGCTCACCCTGAAAATTCTCCCCGACAAGAAATTCAATATTCATTTCTTCACCGATCTTGTACTGGAATTTTTTCGGCAATAACCAAAATTCGTGCGCCTGACTTAACGCAGAAAACAACACCAGCAGCACCACCGCCATCACTCTTCTCATACTCTTACGTTCTATCCGTTCATCAATGATTCAATCTCATCCGCTTCAATGGGAATGTTCTTCATGAGGTCATCGGTCCCATTCTTTTTGATCAGCACATTGTTTTCCAGGCGAACACCGAAACCTTCTTCTTTGATGTAAATGCCCGGCTCTACAGTCCACACCGAGCCGACCGCCATTTTCGCATGCATGTTGCCAAGGTCATGCACATCAAGGCCCAACATATGTGAAGTGCCATGATAGTAGTACTTGCGAAAGGCTTCCTGACCCGGTCGCTGTTTCTTTACGTCGGCCTTACTGATTAATTTCAACCCGATCAGTTCACTCTCCATGATTTTCTCCACTTCACGGTGGTAGTCAAAGTACACCATTCCGGAACTCATCATACCAATTGCCTTTCGTTGAACGCGAAGCACCGCATTGTACACCTGCTTCTGTCTCTTGGAAAACCTGCCGTTTACCGGTATGGTCCGGGTCAGGTCGGCATTATAGTTCGCATACTCGGCTCCTGCATCCAGCAACAATAGGTCGCCTTTCACGCACTTCTGGTTGTTGTCAATGTAATGCAAGATGATGTTATTCTTTCCTGATGCCACGATAGGTGTATAAGCATGACCGCGTGATCCGTTGCGGATAAATTCATGCGCATACTCCGCCTCCACTTCATACTCCATCACTCCGGGTTTCATAAAATCCAGTATCCTGCGGAAGGCTTTCTCTGTAATGTCGCAGGCACGCTGAATCAGTTTGATCTCCTGGGGTTGTTTTACCGTACGCAGCGCGGCCATGATCGGTGCAACCCGCTGGTAGGTATGCAGTGGGTACTTCATCTTGCACCAGTCTACAAATCGCGCATCGCGTGTCTGTACGACGACTTCCGCCCGATAGTGTTCATTGGTGTTAAGGTAAACATGCTCAGCCCCGGCCATCACCATCATATGGTGGAACATACTTTCAAATTCAGAAAGCCACATCACGGTTTTGACTCCGGATATGGAAGACGCCTCAGCTTTCGTATGCTTGTGTCCATGCCACTTTTCAAGATGCTCGTTGGGTTCGCGCAGGAATAGAATTTCTCTTTTTGCGGGATCGCGAAAACCAGGGCACAAGACCAGGATGGATTCTTCCTGGTTGATGCCGGTCAGGTAAAAAATATCGCTGTTCTGCTTGAACGGCATCGTGCCATCGGCTGAGGTAGGCATGGTGTCATTGGAGTTAAGCACGACGAGGGCGTTGGGCTTAAGCGCGCTGACCAGTCGCTTCCTGTTATTGACGAAAAGCGAAGGATCAATGGGTGCGTACCGCATAAGGGAAGTGATTTAGGAAGGCAAGATAAAAAAACCCCACGACGGATGGGGTTGTTTTTTGATGTGGAACGAGCAGTCGCTATTTGCTTTCTCCTGCAGGGTCGTTGACTTCGTCTGTATCGACGTAGTTGATGAGGACAAACGTGACGAGCAATCCGGAGAATACGCCCTCCAGCGCCACGATAAACGCTGACATGTATTCGTTGAGGTAGTGACCCATCGGTTCATTTTCCTGTATGGATGCCAACAGTGAGCTGTCGACCTTCATGTATATAAAGAGGAACGCGGCAAAAATGACAGAGCCTACCGCGCCGGTGGCCACCCCGGTGATCAACCCGCGGAAGTAATTCAAGTGATCTTCATGGGTATTCTTGAACTTCTTGAGCGCATAGTAGATACCACCAACCAGAATGAAAAGGTTGACGAGCCGCAGCTCAACATGGTGACTAAGGCCGATGAGCTGCATGAGGATAAAATAGGCTATCAGTCCGACAGCTGTTTTCAATCCATAATTCTCCGGAATTCGATTAGGATCGTTGAATAAACCCATGGTCTTGGTTGGTTTAAGTTTTTCGAATTTTTGGATTTTTTAGGAGAATTCCAAGCTACCTCGTTCAAACCTTGGTCCTCTTTACAGATTCTGCAAGTTTAACGCGTCGGTTTCCTGTTGCCGCTTATTGATGTTCGTGTTCCCTGGAGGCCCATCGTGCGGATTTCCATTGTTCAAGTTCTGCCTTGCGTTGTTCAACCTCCGCTGTCGAGGGGGTATATCCAATCAATCGGTTAAGGTCCGGCTGGCCGGCATCCACCCAGGCCGTGTACCAGAGGTCTGCAGTCATTTTAATACTCGCTCGCATCTGGCGTTCGACCATGCCCGCCAACTGCTCGTGATACTGGCGTGAGAAGCTCTGCGAATAGACCCGTATGGTCTGCTTGCCTTTTGTTTCGTAGTTGTACTTGCCGGCGCCAACGGACAAGGTCAGTTCTTTTTCTAAACGAAGCACAGAATCTACGCATCGATGAGCCTGACGCACAGCAAGCCAGGCCCTTTCCTGCGGGTCATTGACGTAATCTGCTTTGCCCACAACATAACTATACCCTGAAGAGAAGAGCTCGGGCAGGCGTGATTCCCAGAATCCATGAATGCCATGCTGCCCGGTTAGTTGACCATTGTGATTGCTGGTTGTATGAAGTGGAACATTGGCGTCAGCGACATAGTGTCCCAGTTCTGCAGAACATCTGAGAATGCGATCCACATCCTGGATAAAAAATGCATCGCGCAACTGGTGTACCATGCGCGGGATATGCCATGGTACTACACCATGTTGCTGGAGTGTCTCCTCGCCAATCGAATCCACGGCGACACTCCAGAACTTCGGCAACTTCCATGCAGCACTGTCCCCATATTCATCCAAATCAATGTAGTGCCTCGGCGCTTCCTCTTTGACTGCGTATCTTCTCCTGTCCGGATTAACCGAAGCGGTCATCAGATAGTCGAGGTGCTTTTTGTAGAAAACAATCATTTCAGGAGGAAGGGTAAAAATGGCCAGCCGGTTGATCTGTTCGTGGCCAAAAAATCCCCAGCCACTGTTCAACATCAAAACCGCAAATAAAAGTGCTTTTAACCTTGATGACATGCCCGTACATTGGGTGTGTAAGAAAGTTAGTGTATGAAGAAACTCACCCTCACTGCGATCGCATCAGTTTTCCTGACAGTTTGCCTTGCAACGGATCCTTATCCCAAAAATGAAGCCATTGACGTACAGCATTATGTTTTCCGACTGGACCTCAATGACAGCACCAATCACATCGTTGGCGAAGCCTCTATTACCATACAATTTAGAAAGGCGCTGACAGCGTTCGAATTGGACCTGTTGGAGAAAGGGCCGAAAGGTTTTGGGATGACCGTAACCGAGGTACTCACCTCCACCCATAGCCTGGCATTCGCCCATGCTGGTGGCCGACTTCACATCACCCTCGCTCCCGCTACGAGCGCTGGCGAAACGAGAACCTTTCTCATTCGGTATCATGGGATACCGGAAGACGGACTCATCATAGGTACCAACAAGTTTGGCGATCGCGGCTTCTTCGGAGACAACTGGCCGGATCGTGGGCATCAATGGCTCCCCTGCATCGACCATCCCTCCGACAAGGCGACGGTTGAATTCGCCATCATGGCACCAGACAAATACCAGGTTGTTGCAACAGGCAAGAGAATAGAAGAGTCAAATTTTCCTCGTGGACAAAAGCTCACCCGGTACCGCGAGAGCGCACCCGTTGCCGTCAAGGTAATGACCATTGGTGTTGCCCGATTTGCGGTGGAAGAAACGGCTGACGTTGATCACATTCCACAAAGCACCTGGGTATATCCACAAAACAGGGAGGCTGGATTCCACGACTTTGCGGTGGGCGTAAAGGTCTTTGGTTTTTTTCATACCAACATTGGACCTTATGCATTCGAAAAGCTCGCTCATGTGCAATCAAAGACCCGGTGGGGAGGACTTGAAAACGCCGGCAACATCTTCTATATGGAAGGTGCCGTGACAGGAAAGAACCAGCACGAAGGACTGATCGCTCACGAGACAGCCCACCAGTGGTTTGGCAATTCGGTGACAGAAAACGACTGGCATCATGTTTGGCTCAGTGAAGGCTTCGCGACCTACTTCGCCTCACTCTACACGGAATTCGCGCATGGTCAGCAGCCCTTTGCTGAAGAGATGAAAAATTCACGCCAATCGGTAGTGAAGTACTTCGCCAAGAATCAGAAACCCATCGTTGACACAACCATTGTCAACATCGGGCAAGTCCTCAGCACCAATACCTATCAAAAGGCCGGTTGGGTGTTGCACATGCTTCGGATGAAAATCGGCGATGATGCTTTCTGGAAGGGAATCAAGAATTATTATGCAATCTACAAGAACAAGAACGCGCTGACCGCCGACTTCAGAAAAGTGATGGAGGAGGCTTCCGGCTCAGACCTAAAAGATTTCTTTCAGCAATGGTTCTATCGCGGTGGACATCCTCAGTTGAACTTAACCTGGACTTACAGCAAATCGAAGAAGATGATCCAGATGGAGGTTCGGCAGCGCCAGGCTGTGCCGTTTCAGTTTCCACTTGATGTGGAGGTCAGCTACCCCGATGGAACGACCATGACGAAGACCTTCCCGGTGGGTGGTGCATTGGAGATCATTCAGATACCAGCAGCTACCAAACCCAAAAGTATTCAGCTGGATCCGGGCACCAGATTGCTTTTTGAGGCTGAAATGAAGGAGCGTTAAGGATATAGGCATTTTCAGGTCCCATTTTGCAAATCCCGATTTAGGGCCTATTTTTGCAGTCCTTTTTTAAACCAACACATGGCAAACCATAAATCAGCCGAAAAGCGCATCAGGGCGAACGAAAAGAAGCGTGTGCGCAACAGCTACCAGCATAAGTCAACCCGTACCAAGATCAAGAAACTGCTTGAGACCACTAAAAAGGACGAAGCGCAGGCTCTTTTGAAGGAAGTGACCTCGATGATCGACAAGCTGGCCAAGAAGAACATTATTCACTGGAAGAAGGCGGCAAACCGCAAATCTCAGCTGTCCAGGAAGGTCAATAGCCTGGCTTAATCCAGTTTAACAGCATTATTTTTCCCTCCTTTTCCGCCTCGGGAAGGGAGGGTTTTTTATTGCCCTTTTCACCAAAAATCATCAGGAATTCTTGCTTACGGGCACCACATGCCGGCCATGGCGGCACAATATCTTGGCTGGAAAAAACAGTGGACATAGAGGATAAACCTCAGAAAATCAAAGACTGGTCGCCACAAGACAGACCACGTGAAAAGATGTTGCTCAAGGGCACCGGTGCTCTTTCGGATGCCGAGCTGATCGCTATTCTCATTGGAACAGGATCGCGCCACTTGAGCGCCGTCGACCTTGCAAAAAGGATCCTCCAGGGCTATGATGATCAACTGCACGAGCTGGCCAGGGTTAGTGTCAAGGATCTCACCCGCATCAAAGGAATTGGCACCGCCAAGGCCATCGCGATCGTAGCCGCCCTTGAGTTGGGACGCAGGCGGAAAGAAACCGACGGATCGCAAAAAATGAAAATAGGATCTTCGAAAGAAGCGTATGACATCATCAGCGGTGATGTGATGGATCTTTCCCATGAGGAATTCTGGGTACTTCTGCTCAACAGGGCCAATCGCCTCATCCGGAAGCAACGTGTAAGTGAAGGGGGCGTCAGTGGAACAGTAGCAGACCCGAAAGTCATTTTCAATACTGCACTCAATCACTTGGCCAGCGGCATCATCGTTGTGCACAACCACCCTTCGGGCAACCGTACAGCAAGCCAAAGTGACATTGACCTCACAAAAAAACTGCACGCAGCAGGGAAATTTCTAGAGATTCAATTGCTCGATCACCTTATCATTTGTGGCACGAAGTATTTTAGCTTTGCGGATGAAGGACTATTGTAAGTTGCCATGAATAAGACCCTGCTCATCATTCTTGCTGTCATCATCGGCGGGCTTGTCCTTTGGTCGATACCTTCTGACACCGATGACCACTATGCCGATACCATTCTCGCGGAGCGAAAGGAGAAAGACACCTTCATGAACGAAGACAAGAACTCGCCCTTTCTCGGAATGACGGATTCTGTAGTAGCCCTGAAGTACTTCCCGCCAGAGCCGCATTACCGGGTGATAGCCGACCTGGAGACCATTGAGCAGAAGAAGGTCGTTCAGTTGCCCACCAGTACCGGAGCGACCGTCCAATACCTTGAATTTGCGTGGGCAATCTTCGATCTCGATGGCACCACCTACAGGTTGCTGATATTCGAAGTCATGGACATGGGGCCAACCCGTGGCCAGTTGTTTCTGGCTTTTGCCGACGCCACCAGTGCTGGCGAAACATACGGAGCAGGGAGGTACCTTGACCTAAAGAAAGTTCGCGCCGCAACGACGATCGAATTGGACTTCAACAAAGCCTACAATCCGTATTGCGCCTACAATGATCAGTACTCTTGTCCCCTTCCTCCCAGAGAAAACCTGCTTCCCATCCCAATTCCAGCAGGTGAAAAGGCCTTCCATTGACTTCTAAAGGCCTCTATTAAGAATAATTCTAAATAATGGTTGACTTTTCATAGTCGAATAACCACTTTTGGCGATTATTTAGAATCATTCCAATTAATAATATGAGCCAAGAGAAAAATTTCGTTGCCATTAACTACATCACTTGTGAAGCCAACTATCGCGAGCGTTTTGAGCAGCTGTTTGGAAGCCGTGCTCATGCCATTGACCGGCTCCCAGGGTTTATCAACATGGAGGTTCTGCGCCCCAACCAGGATGGTGACTATCTCATCGTAAGTCACTGGGAAAGTGAAGAGGCTTTCAAGGCCTGGACAACCTCCCCGGAATTTCTTGAAGGCCACAAGCGAGGATTCGAAGATCTTCGCCAGGCACGTGAACGTGGGGAAAAACCACCGATGGCTTCGTCGTTCAAAACGTACAGCGTGCTGACACGCTGATCCTCCAGCAAATAAAAAAGACCCTCCGCTTGAGAGGGTCTTTTTATTTCAGGGCTTGGTCCTAACCTTTCTTTACCAATTTGTATTCGATGACGGGTCGGCCTCTTTCACCGCCGTCGCTGCCTACACCCATGGTGACAAACTTCATTTTGTAAACATTACCTCTCGGGTCGCGGATCACGTAAAAGCGTTCGCGCCTGATGCCCGTAGCTGGGTTGGTACTTCTCCACTTCGAACCAATCGCATCACGGGTTGATACAAAGGTTGTGCCTGCGATGGCTGCCTCATCATATGCCGTGTAGGCAGTAGCGGCTGCTGTAGCATCTGCGCTAATGATCTCTGCTGCCTGGGCGCCTGCCAGGGTGTTGAGGATGATGAAATCCTGGAACCAGTACGGCGTGTTGTTTCCGGCGTTGTATGTGTTGTAGCTCCAGTAAATATCCCAATCCAGTTTCTCAGGTTCCACTGAAACGATGGCATCTGTCTCCAAAGAAACAAACGTAAAATTGTGATCAGCAGACTTCGGAACGTCGAGTGTCTTGATGGTTGTTGAGCCGACCAGTGCATAGAATACTTTGTAGCCATCCGTCATGCGGTTCACCTTCACTTTCATCCACTTGTCTTTGGTCTTGCTGCCTTCGAAGCTTAGAAGGTATACC
Organism: Cyclobacteriaceae bacterium; assembly: GCA_016787625.1. Classification (GTDB taxonomy): domain Bacteria; phylum Bacteroidota; class Bacteroidia; order Cytophagales; family Cyclobacteriaceae; genus ELB16-189. Next base: position 12,352 of record JAEUUD010000012.1, on the reverse strand, counting down.
ATATTACTGGCATCGGTCGCAGATATCTCTGCGAAGGCAGTACCGGTTATCTCACCCGTCCAGGCATCGACTACAGCCAGCGCTCCGGCTGCAGGTGCAAAATTCAGGTTGTTTGCAGATGCTTCAATCGCATCAGCGTCCGTTGCATCGACCAGAGCAATGTCACTCTTGGCCGTTGGTGCGGCAGCAGATTGGTAGGCCGGGTTGATGGCTACACGAAATTCGGCACCGCCATAAAACGCAATGTTCCAGCTCTTGCGACTAACGGACGTGCCCTTGTTAGCGCTCATATCAACAAAGGCCATGTTCTTATAAACATTGGAAGGGTCTCCTCCATCTTCCTTTCCTTGCAAGGTAAAGGTGGCGCCCTCTGAGGTTATCGCCGAGAAACTAAATGTGGTTGTCATTTGCTCTCCCAACACGAGCGTGCCCCCCACAGACATCAACGTAAATTCAATGTTCTCATCACCCTCATAGAAGAAATCAGCTGGCTTGATAACAGTAAAGGATGCTTCGCTTTCACCACTGAGGATGGTGAGGAAGATCTGGTTGCCAACAGCTGCTGGGTCTGTCGTAAATTCTGTTCCGTATGTCGCATTGGTACCGACAAATGAGATGGTCACTTCGGTGTCACTGGTGACAGCACGAGAAAGGACAACCTTAATGGTGCCTTCAAGGCTCGTAGACCCTGTCGCATCCGTTTCAAAGTTCACCAGGTTGTCTGGCGCAAGCGGATCTTCCTTACAGGCATTGGTCGTTAGCAGCAAGAGCGCTAAAGAGTAGTATTTGAGTTTGTTCATTTGGTTTTGCTTTAGGTATTTATTGTAACTGATTAATTCTTGTTCCAATGAAAACTGACTCCTACGAAATAGGATCGGCCATATCCCATGGGCACAGATCCGCCGCTCGAATGGGCACCCCCGCTTACACCCAGGGAATTCTGAAGCTGCGTCACGTCGAATACATTTTTAACGCCGGCACTCAGGCGCAGAAGTTTGCCGAGTGTTTTAGAGGCGGTGAAGTCTGCCCATTGAAAGGATGATATTTTCCCCTGGCCGACTTGCTGACTTCCGTCCGTTTCTGTGAACAACTGATAGGTTTGTCGTGAGCCCGTCCATTTATAGAAGCCACTCAGTTCGAGACCGATCCGTGGAAATGAATAGGTGATGACGGAGTTGATTTCAGGAGTCCACACCATGGAGGGCACGGACTGGTCATAGTCGTTGAATTGATTGTAAACACCGATGTAGGCACCACCCAGCATAGCCTTCAGGTTTCTCCACGTCACCGAATTATCCAACGTTCCACCCGACGTGCGGCTCTTGAGTACATTCACATAGGTGTAGACCGTCTGATCATTGGGGTCTATCCCGAGTGCGATGAGGTTCTCGAATTCATTATAAAATCCTCCAACCTTTACATTCATCGATACCCCTGAGTTCGTTGGTACCTTGACATTGAAACTTGTTGAGTAGCTGTTGGAAAATTCCGCCTTCAGATCCGTGTTGCCTTTGATTGAATGGCTGGCGTCAAAAAAGTAGAAATACAATTCCCGAAGCGCTGGGGCGCGGAAACCGCGGGCGTATGAGAACCTCCATTCAACACTGGGTGTTATCGAATACTTGGCATTCAACGATGGCACAGCCGGCGGAGCATCATACTGAGTGTTCTTGATAAATCGAAGACCTGGTCGAATGCTTAATGCCGACCAGGGCGAATACTCGGCTGAGACAAAAACAGCATAATCATTGATGGATTTTGAGCCGTCAATGCGGTCTCCGGAGCCCTGGTTGAAAGTGAAGTCAATACCAGATTGAAGGGAAACCTTGTCTGACCATTTGAATACCGACACACCGCGGACGATCTCTGTCTGAAAGATCGACTCATCCTGCGATCCAGGCTCCAGGGATAAGCGCCGGTCGCCCGTGACTACGTTAATATTGGTCGATTGCGTTTTGCGGGAATAGTCCTGATAAGAGAGGACACCGTTGAAGCTCCACCGGGAGTTTGCCTTCCACTCTCCCTGCAACTGGTGGGTGAAGCGATTGGTGATGTACTCCTTGTCACCTGCCATGTTGTTGTCCGGGTTCACATCGCCTTGTGCCAGAATACTTTCATTGAGATAGTTGAGTCGATACCAGAGGTTGTAGTTTTCTTTCCGGAACCCGGCGGAGACGTTGCCCAGATATTGGTCCTTGTCATGCCACTGCTTTTGTCTGCCGGTTTTGGAACCTTGCCAGCCCCCAAAGGCATTTCTCGTCACTCCTGCTCCGGCTTCCCAATTCTTCAAACCCCAGTTCACAGAAACATTTTCAAGGTGGGAGCCTTTGCCTGCGAACGGTTCATATTCACTCCCCACCGTTTCCTCCTGAATTTTGGCCTCAACGGAGAGCTTTTCACCTTCATAGGCGCCAGCAGCTTTCTTGGTAATGATATTGATGACGCCCGCCAGCGCATCGGAGCCATAGAGGACGGACATAGGGCCTTCTACGATCTCAATACGCTCTATCGTATTGACATCGATCTGACCTAGGCTCTCGCGCGTCGCCCCACGGTCGACGAGTGGGACGCCATCCATGAGGATCTTGACATTCTGTCCGCTCATGCCCATCAATGTAATGTCTGAAGTTCCAAGCGTGGGATCAGTTGAGAACCGGATTCCCAGTTCAGTGGTCAGGATGGATTGAAGGTTGGTTGCATTTCTGGATCGGATGAACTGGCTGGGAATGGTCCGAACCTGGTACACAGACTTTTTCATCGACTGTGGTTCATACTGTCCGGTGACAACCACCGATTCCAGTTCTTTTGATGTAAGGGTGTCTGCTTCCTGCGCCAGGGAGGCAACGGAAAGCACCATAAAAAAACAGAGGCCAAAAATTTTCACGGCGCAAATATTCACGCCCGCTCATCATTAAAATACCCAGATCAGGATGAATTATGCCCCATTGATCAAAATCAGGTATAAATCGCGTCAAAATTTCAAAAACATGACAAATGGCAGGATTTTATCTTTGGATTCGGGTATTTTTGACCCATGATACTCCAACAGATACCCGAGCAGGCTGCAAAAAATACCGTTGCCGGAAGTCCCCGTGTTCTCTTTGAAATGGCCGACCAATCCCTCGCTATTGCCGACAATCCTTCAGATTTGCCACTGGAGATGAATGGCCTGATCCGCAAGTCGATCATTCACTTCTATTTCTGCCTTGAAGGCAGCGCCGTATTTGAATTTGGACCACATTATCAACGGGAAATCCAGGGTGGGAGGAACTACTTCTTTTTCAACCCTGAGCAAGACCTCATCTTCAGGCTACGTCTGGCGCCACATGCCCGGATGGTCCAGATGAACATCTCCATAGAAAGCCTTCATCAGTTGTTTGTACACGAGCCCTTGCCCTTCCTCAGGCCGGAGAACATCCGTCAGAAGTATTACGACGAAAGAGAGATTCCTTCCAACCTGTTCGTAGAGCTCAATCAACTCTTCAAAATCCAGCTCAGCGAAAATGCCAACCGGCTTTTCTATCAGGGCAAAATCCTTGAACTACTGGCCCTCTACTTTTCAGAGCGGAAACCCGACACCGAAAGTTGTCCTTTCCTCAACAACGAGGACATTGTCAGAAAAATCAAGCACGCCAAAGAGCACTTGTTAAAGCATGAACAAGATGCGCCAACGCTGAAAGAACTATCCAGGCTGGTCGGTCTCAACGAGTACCAACTCAAAGCCGGGTTCAAGGAGATTTATGGAAATACCGTTTATGGGTACCTCCTGGATCACAAGATGGATCATGCCCGGGTCATTCTGGACTCGCAAAAGTTTCAGGTGGCCCAGGTCGCTTACCAGGTGGGATATACCAACCCAAGCCACTTCATTGCGGCATTCAAAAAAAGGTATGGAGTAACTCCGAAGAAGTATTTGATGGCGAAGAAGTAGAAGCTAGAAGCTGGAATCTAGGAGCTAGTAGGTTGATTTCAGTACCTTCTTCTTGTTGTCCTTCTCGGTGCTGATCCAAACAACATTCCAAAGACGCCGCGTACAAGTTCCCTTCCAACCTGTTTGGCCACGGGTGATGACATCACTTCCTCGAAAGTGCTCTTCTCCTGTCGAGCCGGCCTCCCGGTTTGCCTTGACTCCGTAGGTGATTCTTCCTTTGTCGCCGTCATTCTCTCCCCAAGGATTTCAAAGGCACTTCGTGGGTCGACAGATTCCTGATACTTTCTAAAGTATTCGGATTGCGACAATTGCTGTTGATAGACATCAGGAGTCAGCGGGTTCATCTGCGAAGCTGGCGGAACAAGGTGAGTCACCACTGTTTCCGTCGGTATGCCCTTTTCGTTGAGCACGGTGATGAATGCCTGACCGATCCCCAATTGCGTGAATTGCTGCTCCATGTCGTAGAAGACTGACTTGGGAAACGTGCGGATGGTCTCTTTGAGGTCTTTGACATCGTTGGGTGTAAACGCCCTGATGACGTGATGAATCCTGTTGCCCAGTTGTGACAAAACGGAAGGCGGAACGTCACCGGTCAATTGTGTACAAAAGAAAACCCCTACTCCTTTCGACCGGATAAGCCGCATCACTTGTTCGATCTGGTCCATGAAGGCTTTCGGAGCATCCTTGAACAACAGGTGCGCCTCGTCAAGAAAAAACACAAGCTTTGGTTTGTCCAGGTCCCCTGCCTCAGGCAATGCCTGGTAAATTTCAGCAAGCAGAGCCAGCATAAAAGTTGAAAAAATGGCTGGTTGCTGTTGAACATCGGAGACATTGAGCAGGCTGATGACACCCCGGCCGTCCACTTTCTCCATCAGGTCATTGATATCGAATGATGTCTCGCCAAAGATTTGGTTTACCCCTTGCTGCTCGAGCGCCACAATCTTGCGGAGAATCGTCCCGGAAGTTGATGTTGATATCTTCCCGTAGCTATCCTTGATCTCTGCCGCCCCTGCGCCTTCAGAAAGATAATTCAGCACTTTCTTGAGGTCATTTAAATCGACAATCGGCAACTTTTTGTCATCGGCATATTTAAACAGGATAAGCAGAACACTGCTCTGTACATCGTTGAGTTCAAGAACCTTGCTGAGAAGTACCGGTCCGAATTCCGTAATCGTAGCCCGCATTTGCGCGCCGAGCTTACCACTGAGGGAATACAATTCTACAGGAAATGACGAGGGCGTATAGGCATAGCCTAGCGCCTTGGCGCGCTCAGCAATTTTTTCGTTGGGCAATGCCTCTGCGGCCATTCCGGACAGGTCACCTTTCATATCCGGCATGAACACCGGAACACCGGCTGCCGACAGTTGCTCAGCCAGGAGTTGCAGGGTGCGTGTCTTACCTGAGCCGGTGGCACCCGTTACCAGACCATGCCGGTTCATCATTCTCAACGGGAGATTGACCTTTGATTCCCCGATGATCTCTTTCTCATACACCCCGGCACCCAGATAAATCGATGCGCCCGCATTCGTATATGAGGCATTGATGGCTTTCACAAAATCTTCCTTCGACATACTTGCTTTTACTTCACTATGATTTACCACTTTTTGCTGAGTTGTTCAAAGCGGGTTTTCGGTCAACCCGAAGGCCTAAATTCGGTATATTTGTTCATGAAGGTCATCACCCCCGCCCTCATCCTCATTCTGTTGGTTGCTTCTCCCCGCGCTGTGGGTCAGGCCGATGCATCATCCGAACAGTTTATTACCAACATGATCGACCAGCATCTTCTGGGCATGATCAATCACGACCGGGAAGTTCTTGCAAAAATGTATGATGATGGATTTCACGGCGTATTGGGCTCAGGAAGCCAGGTGGATAAGCCCAAGATGCTTGAGTTTCTTGTCTCGGGAAGTCCACACATCTTGCTGAGCCATGAGGAGGTAAAAGTCACCGTATTTGGCAACATGGCAGTAGTGACAGGGAAAATTCTGAGCAAGGGAAAGACAGGTTCAGTCATTGGCAAATCGCGTTTTATCCATGTACTGGTCAAACGTGGCGAAGACTGGAAGATTATTGAAGGTCAAAGCACCGTCGTTGTGCTGGAATAGCAGGCTCTATTATAATGGCTGGAATAATTTTCAGTCGATCTACCGGGATTTTTTCTTAGTTTTCTTTTTTCTAACCCAACCCTATGAAGAAACTCATACTGATTTTGATGGTGCTCGCTTGTCGTGTTGTTGCCCAGGATGTTGTAAAAAAGGCACCTGAGGTAAAGGAAGGCGATGGTCCATATCCACAGCTTATCATTCGTGGTGTTATGCTTATCGACGGAACGGGTGCCCCGCCCGTTGGTCCGGTGGATATTGTTGTCAAGCAAAATCGGATTGTCAGTATCGCGAGCCTCGGACTCCCGACACCGGGAATGGCGAGCTCATCCAATCGACCCAGACTGGAGCCCGGTGGCAAAGAGTTGAATTGTGAAGGGATGTATCTGCTCCCGGGGTTTGTCGACATGCACGGTCATATTGGCGGTGGTCAGGCACCGGACGGCGAGTATGTATTCAAGCTTTGGATGGCCCATGGTATCACCACCATCCGTGAACCCGGCTCCGGCAATGGTATTGACTGGGTACTTGACCAGAAAAACAAAAGCGCGCAAAATCTCATCACGGCACCGCGCATTAAAGCCTACGTCACCTTTGGATCAGGGGCCAAGGAGCCCATTCGCAACGCGGAACAAGCAAAAGCATGGGTGAATGAAAACAAAATGAAAGGTGCTGACGGAATCAAGTTCTTCGGCGCCGCACCTGAAATCATGGACGCAGCCCTCCGCGAAAACAAAAGGCTTGGACTTCGCAGCGCCTGTCACCACGCTCAACTGGGTGTTGCCCGTTGGAATGTTGTACAATCGGCAGCAGCTGGACTTACTACGATGGAGCATTGGTATGGCTTGCCTGAGGCCATGCTCACCACCTCCACTTTGCAGAACTATCCCTTGAACTACAATTACTCCAACGAACAGCATCGTTTTGAAGAAGCTGGCAAGCTCTGGAAGCAAGCGGCTGCACCGTTCACACCCAAGTGGAATGCGGTGATGGATACACTCCTGAAGATGGACTTTACCCTTGACCCAACCTTCGACACCTATGAAGCCTCACGTGACCTGCACAGGGCACGGCGCCAGGAGTGGCATGAAGTGTACACCTTGCCAAAACTCTGGGCATTCTATCAACCCAGTCGCATCGCACACGGTTCATACTGGTTTAACTGGGGCACTGAACAGGAAGTCGCATGGAAAGAAAACTTCCGGTTGTGGATGACATTTGTCAACGAATACAAAAATCGTGGCGGTCGTGTGACGGCAGGTTCGGACAATGCCTTTATCTTTCAATTGTATGGATTTGGATACATCCGTGAACTGGAGTTGCTGCGCGAGGCAGGGTTCCATCCCCTGGAGGTGATCCGCTCCGCCACACTCTATGGTGCTCAGGCCATCGGCATGGAGAAAGATCTTGGTTCCGTCGAACTTGGCAAGCTTGCTGATTTTGTGATTGTTGATCAAAACCCACTGGAAAATCTGCAGGTTCTTTATGGCATGGGTGCCGTACGTCTGATGGATGACAACTCGGTAAAACGCGTGGGCGGGATTTCGTACACCGTGAAAGACGGAATCATCTATGACGCGAAAAAACTGCTCGCCGACGTAAAGAAAATTGTTGACGCAGAAAAAACAAAAGCCGGATTTGTTCTTAAGCAACCTGGAATGAACTGATGATCATGAAAGCAAAATCATTGTATGCCCTGGCAGGTCTTGTCCTGATTCTCTCCGCCTGCGGCAATGAGAAGGATGGCAGGCAACTTGTGCTAACCTCCTTGCTCGGCACGAAGTACTACGAACCTGTGAGATCAGAGAAGGTACAGGCGAGGCTCGACAGCAACCTGAACGTGGCAAAGGCCAACTGGGAAAAGGATCCCTCCGAAGAAAACTACATTTGGTACGGACGCCGGCTCGGATATCTTTCACGATTCCAGCAGGCCATCGATGTTCTTACAGAGGGGATTGCCAAGTTCCCAAACTCCGCAAAACTGTATCGCCATCGTGGCCATCGGTACATTTCCATGCGCAACTTCGACCTGGCGATCGAAGACCTCACAAAAGCAAGCACGCTCATGCCCGCTGAACCTCTGGAAATCGAGCCCGATGGAATTCCTAATTCCATTAACACACCCTTGTCATCAACCCAGTTCAATGTCTGGTATCACCTGGGTCTTGCCTATTACCTGAAAGGCGACTACGTCAATGCCGAGAAAGCGTACGATGAGTGCTGGAAGACCTGCGTTAATGATGACCTGCGCATTGCTTGTATCGACTGGATGTACATGAACTACCGTCGGGGTCGCAAAGAGATCAAAGCCGACAATCTCCTCAGGGATGTGACCGACACGATGAAGATTGTAGAAAATGATTCCTATTATAAGAGGTGCCTCATGTACAAAGGCCTTCTTGCCTCTGACTCCGTATTGAAGGTGACGACCAAGGATCCTGAGCAGGCAGACCTTGCATTGGCCACCCAAGGCTATGGGGTTGGAAATTTCTTTTACTACAACGGCAATTCTTCCCGCGCGAAGGTCATTTTTGATCAGGTAGTGGCGGGACGTCATTTCGGCGCGTTTGGCTTCATTGCTGCAGAAGCGGAGCTTGCCCGGTGGCAAGACCGATAGGAGAAAATAAGCCAGGGTTGTCTTCCTCATGACGTTTTCAAACGAGGGGCCATCCTATGTTTGCCTCAAAAAAGAAAATGAAAGCAATTACCCTTGTCCTGAGCGCCATGCTCATCCTGACGGCCTGCGGAACCAAAAAGGAAGAGCAGTTACCCAAAGTCTACTCAACTGAAAATGGTGCCATCGGTGGATATGACCCTGTGGCATTCTTTACAGAACAGCAGCCAGTGATGGGAAACAAAGACCTTACCTTTTCGTGGAATGATGCTATCTGGAGTTTCTCCAGCCAGGCCAACCTTGATACCTTCAAAACAAACCCGGAGAAATTCGCTCCTCAGTACGGCGGGTATTGCGCATACGGCACTGCCGATGGTCATCTTTCGCCAACCCAACCCGAAACCTGGACGATTGTCAATGATCGGCTGTACTTCAACTACAATATGAAAGTGAAAGAGAAGTGGATGGGCGGACAGGCCGGCTACATTGAACAGGCCGACAAGAACTGGCCTGGGTTGAGCGGACAATGACACCGAAGGTCATAGGTTTGTGCTAGATTGCAGCACAACCTTTCCTCCCATGATGAAATCACCTGCCGCACTGATTGTCCTTTTGGCCTCAGCGCTTTGTTGCTCCTGCTCGGACAAGAAGCAGGAAATTCAATCACCAAATCCTTCTGTTGACAGCCTCTTCAGGGAATACTACGACTTCAAGAAGCGGATCAATCCCATTGAAGCCACCAAGGCAGGTGAGACAAAGTACAATGACCAGGTTGCCAACTATATCTCGAAACCGTATCAAGAGGACCTTGTTAACAACTATTCACAATTTCTCCGTGCCCTGGAGTCCTATGATTCCACGGAAGTGACGCCGGAACAATGGATGAGCATGGGCGTGATGAAATGGGACTGTGAGATCAAACTCGAAGGCCTTAACAATCCACTCGTCACCATCGCCTCACCGATGTATGACATGCCCAACTTCGAACTGATGCCGCTGATTCAGATTCAGTCATTGCACCTGTACTTCTCACAGCTGGCCAGCGGTCGAAGCCTGCAACCGTTCAGGACGGCAGAGGATTATGATAACTGGCTCAAGCGTGTCGACGCCTTTCTCCCTTTTCTGGACACAGCCATTGTGAAGATGCGTATTGGCATGTCACAAGGCATCGTATTGCCCAAAGTGCTGGTGAAGAAAATGATTCCTCAGCTCGATGGCTTCGTCAATGCGAAAGTGAAGGATCATCTTTTTTACGGACCCGTAGCACTCATGCCTGCAGACATTCAGCAGGCTGACAGAGAAAGGATCACTGCGGCGTATGAGGATATGGTGAAGAACAAGATCATTCCGAAATACAAGGAACTTCAGACCTTCCTCGTGAACACGTATCTCCCGGCCTGCAGGGAAACATCCGGCATCTCTGCATTGCCAAACGGAGCCGATGCATTTCAATACCTCATAAAATATTTTACCACCACACACATGAACGCCGATGAGATCCATCAGTTGGGTAAACAAGAGGTGGCCAGAATCCGTGGGGAAATGGAAGGTGTCAAAAGCCAGATAGGATTCAATGGTGATCTTAACGCTTTCTTTGAGCATGTGAGGAAAAACAAGAAGCTCATTCCGTTTTCAAAACCGGAAGAAGTGACAGCCAACTTTGATTCCATCCATGCGCGGATTGAAGCCAGGGTTGGAGATCTTTTTGATATAAAGCCGAAGGGAGGATTTGAAGTACGAAGGACAGAAGCATTCCGGGAAAAATCCGCCAGCGCCGAGTTCCTTCCAGGCAACAAGGATGGCTCACGCCCTGGTGTATTTTATGTACCGATACCCGACGTAAAAAACTACAATACCTTCGCCGACGAAGCGCTGTTCCTCCATGAAGCAATACCGGGTCATTACTATCAGCTAACGCTGCAACAGGAAAACACAAACCTGCCGGAGTTCCTGCATCCTGAAAGCATCAGCGTCTTTGTTGAAGGCTGGGCACTTTATGCTGAGTCACTTGGCAAGGAACTGGGAATGTATGAAGACCCCTACCAGTATTTTGGTATGCTGAGTATGGAAATGCACCGCGCCATACGACTTGTGCTGGAGACCGGCATTCACGCTCAGGGGTGGACCCGCGAGCAAGCCATCCAATATTCATTGGACAATGAAGCCGAATCGGAGGATAAGATCATCGTGGAGGTAGAACGCTACATGGCCACTCCGGGGGCGGCACTTTGCTACAAGGTGGGGCAGATCAAGATCCGTGAGCTGCGAACCAGGGCCGAGCAAGCGCTGGGTGAAAAATTCTCCATACGGGAATTTCACAACCAGGTGCTCAACTCCGGCAGCCTGCCGCTTGTCCTTCTGGAAAAGAAAATCAACCGGTGGATTGCGGAAACCCTCAAGGCCCGCTCCTGACATCCGACATTTACATGATTGGCATTTTCCCCCATGGGGTCAGTGCTTACTTTGCGCGTGGTCTTTAAATCACTTCCATGAGAAAACTTACCATCCTTTTGCTCATCATCCTGCCTGGCGTTTGCCTTGGACAGGCCTCCTACTTCTACCCTACAGCCACGGCGTTTAACAAGAATATTCCCACACCGGAAGCATTCCTTGGGTATCCCATCGGCTCGCATCACACCCGTCACGACAAGATTGTCGAGTACATCAAAGTGCTCGACCAACTGTCCGACAGGTTTACCACGGAAGAGATTGGGCAATCGGTGGGGCACAGGACCCAGATCGTCGCGAAAATTACCTCACCGGCAAACCACGCCCGGCTGGAGGAAATCCGGAAGAAGAACCTTGAAGGCGCTACCGACATTCCGTTGGTCATTCAGCTCGGCTACAACGTGCATGGAAACGAGCCATCCAGTTCTGAAGCCGCTTTACTCACTGCATACTATCTCGCTGCCAGCGAAGACGCAGAAACATTAAAATGGCTCAACGACATGGTCATCCTCCTCGACCCTGTTTATAATCCCGATGGCAGGGACCGTCACACCCACTGGGCCAACATGCACAAGGGTACACCCATGGTCTCCGACCCGCTCGATCGTGAGCACACTGAAGCGTGGCCAGGCGGCAGAACCAATCACTACTGGTTTGACCTTAACCGTGACTGGTTCCTTGGCGTGCACCCTGAAAGTCAGAACCGCATGCGATTCTTTCATCAGTGGAGACCTTACGTGATGACCGATCATCATGAAATGGGAACGACTGCGACCTTCTATTTCGATCCGGGCAAATACACAAGCAACAACCCGGTGGTGCCCGCATTTCTTTATGATGTGGTTCATCCAAAATTTGCCGAGCACTTTGCGAAAGGCATGAATTCGATCAACTCACTCTATTACACGGAAGAATCGTTCGACAAACTATATCCGGGCTATGGCTCCAGCTATGTGAATTTCTATGGCGGCATCGGGTTTCTATTCGAACAGGCCAGCTCCCGCGGTCACCTGCAGGAGACAACCACCATCCCCATCACTTTTGCATTTACCATCCGCAACCAGTTTACAGCATCGCTCGCCACCGTCAGGGGGTCAGCGGCCGAAAAAGATCTGCTCCGTAAACTGAGACAGAATTTCTTCACCTCCGCCATGTCTCAAGCAAAGGCAAGTCCCATCAAAGGATATGTCTTTGGTGAACCGCAGGATGCATCGCGAACCAATGCTTTCATCAACCTGTTGCTCATGCACCAGATCG
>JAEUUD010000129.1 GCA_016787625.1 Cyclobacteriaceae bacterium | reverse complement strand
ATTTGATGTTGTTGGCATCAAATACCGGCTTCCACGTGCCGCCGGCAATCTTTTGGAACAGGGCTTCTCCATCCTGGCCGCCCAGTGATTTCTCAAAACTGTATTCCAGGCCTGCACCATTTCCATTTTCATTAACAAAGCCGATTGTACGACGGCTCAGGTGACTGAATGGCCTGTAGCGGACTTCCATTTTCTCAAAGAGTACGCCTCCACGGAGTCTTCCTTCACGGAAAATCGGCCAATGGGACATCTCCTTTTTAGTCTGGTAGTTGATCTGTTTGCGGTTGATCACCAGATATTGCTTACCTGTTTCGCGTGCATCACGGATCATTCGCTTGTAGTCGGTGGCCGAGCGATCCTTATAATGTCTTGAAAGCAAAAAGGCGAGTGAGTCGATACCCTGTTTAAAGGTCTCATCCTTAACCAGAGTCGGATCAATCGCTACCTTGTAAAAAGGCAGGGATGTAGCCAGGAGGCTGCCGTTATCAGAGTAGATGTTCCCGCGTGTTGCCTTTACTTTCTTGTAGTCGAAGGAAATGTCATTGCCCATGCGGATCCACTTTTCACCTTCCACAAACTGGATATGCCCGATTTTTGCGCCGACACAAACTGCAAAAACGACCACTGCCAGAAAGGCAAGACGAACGCGGATTAATATGGATTTCTTAATGTTCACTCTTCAACAACAACTTTAGTGGGGGGATGAAGGCTTTCCTTCAGACCGATTGTTTTCACTTTTCTGGCGACTTCGCTTTGCTTACTGGCAAACATCAGGTCTGACTTGAGGGTTGTGTAGTCAGCCCGAAGGTCCTCGACATCCGATTGAACCTGGTCGATGCGACGTACGGTTTTTTCCGCGTAGTGGGTGTTGCTGATGTACAACAAACCCAGGGCCATGACAAACAGAATTTTGGGCAGGTACTGGACCGGGAATCCTTCCTCAAAGTAGTTCTCCAGTTTCAGGCGTCTCTCTATTCCGGAAAAGAGTGTAGGTCCCCCACCCGACGACCGTTCTCGAGGACGGTTGTCGTGTACTGGTTCTATTCTGAATTTATTCTCTCCCATGCTCTTATTTCTTTCGTCGTTCTCCTATTCTCAGTTTTGCGCTTCGCGCTCTTCCATTTTGCTCCACTTCCGAATCTGTGGCTGTCACCGCTTTTCTGTTCACCGGATCAAACGGCCTCAGCACATTGCCATAAAAATCTTTCTCCGGATCGCCAAACATCTTTCCGGTAGCCAGGTAGCTCTTTACCATCCTGTCTTCCAGTGAATGATAGCTCATGACGACCAGCCTGCCTCCGCTTCCCATCACATCGCCACATTGGTGCAAAAAATCTTCAAGCGCCTGCATCTCTTCATTCACTTCGATGCGCAACGCCTGAAACACCTGGGCGAAGTACTTGTTCTCCTTTCCACGAGGAGCCACATGCCTCAATGCGATTTTCAGGTCTTCGGTTGTATCAAGCTTCCGTTCAGCTCTTGCTTTGACCACTGCTGCTGCCGCTGTCCTTGCATTTCTGATTTCTCCGTACATCCCGAATATCCTATGGAGTTTCTCTTCGGTATAGGATCCGAGGATAACGGCTGCTGTTCTCTTTTCCTGCTGGTTCATTCGCATGTCCAGCGGTCCGGAGAAGCGGGTGGAAAATCCGCGGTGCGGTGAATCAATCTGGTGCGAAGAAATCCCGAGGTCTGCGAGGATTCCATTCACCTCTTTGACACCGTGGAGCTTCAGGTACTGCTTGATGAACCGGAAGTTTGCCTGACAAAATGTAAAAGAACGATGCTCTATTTTCTCTGCCTCCCTGGCTGCGTCCTCATCCTGGTCAAATCCGAAGAGCCTTCCGCCCTTCAACCTTTCCAGAATAGCGAGGCTATGTCCACCTCCACCGAATGTGACATCGACATACGTGCCTTCAGGGTCGATGTTCAATCCCTCGAGACACTCCTGCAACATGACCGGCTGATGATATTTCATCGGCTTCAGGCTGCAGCCATCAATTACTCATTCAAGTACTTTCCCGCCAGCTTCGACAACTCACCAGGATCTGTGATTTGGTGCTTCTCGTAGATCGATGGATTCCAAACTTCAACTTTGTTCCCCGTGCCTACGAGCAGCGCCTCCTTGTCGAGTTGCGCATACGCAAGCATGTTCCTGGGGATAAGAAACCGGCCGTTGTTGTCCAGCTCGATCGTTACTACCCCCGACAAGAAATTCCGCTGAAGTTTGCGGTACTCCTCGTTGAACTCGTTTAATCCGGAAATTTTTGAGAAGACCTTCTTGAACTCCACCATCGGATACAGAATGAGGCAAGGCTCGAAGCCCTTGCGCATAACAAGCTCACCCTCCCCATCCTTACTATCGGATTCGGGGAGCTGGGCTTTTATCCGCGACGGCAGGACGAGCCTGCCTTTGGCGTCAAGCTTACACTCGAATTCACTGGTGAAGAAAGTCATAGACTATAGTGGTTGTCTGTTTTTTCCCGTCCCCCTTCCGATTGCCGTCGGAAGGCTTCTGGTTCCTTCATAAGCAAACTTATGTAATTTTGAACCACTTTCCGCCACTTTCACCCACTTTTTTGACGTTTGGACGCAAATTGAAGGGTTTTTGGTATCCGATGACCACCAAAAAGCATCAACTAACCAAAACGCATGAATTGGTTAATTGACTGTTAATGAGGGAATTAAAAATCAAGCGAAATCGCGCGGTAAAAAAGTGGGACTGGTGCCCGTCTAGCGCTGTATTTCCTGAAGAATCAGGTTGGTGTGTTGACCCAAATGCGGCGGTTCAGACAACTTGACTTCCTCCGTTGGATTGGCAACAAAGTTTCTAAGCCCTCTAAAGTGCGAACCTTGAATAAAGAGATGCTGGACCTGAGGTGAAACAAGTGCATCACGAACATTCTGCAACAGTCCGGCAGGCACCTTCCGCTCACTTAGCCTGGCCAACAGGGGTTGACTTTCCATTTGACGGATCGATTGCGAGAGCAGGTCACGAAGGCGGACCCTGTTCTTTACCCTCAGCGGATTGGTGATCAACTCCTTTCTGATCTCTTCTGTTAGAGAAATCTCAAGTACGGTAAGTAAAGCTTCAAACTGTTTGTCACTACCGACGGCAAGTAACAATCGGCGTCCGTCCTTTGTGAGAAACGTCTCTCCGTACGGTGCAATGTTCGGATGAACAGATCCCTGCCGAGAGGGTACTTTCCCGGCAACAAGCCAATTGGTTGCCTGGTTGGCAAGAGAAGCGATGGCCGCGTCCAACAATGATACATCCACTTTACTTCCCTCTCCGGTTCTTTCCTTATGAAGGATGGCAAGCAGCAGCCCTTCCTTGAGCTGATGTGCAGCCAGTACATCGATGAGTGCGACGGGCATCTTGGTGGGTTCTCCATCTTTTTCACCGTTGAGATCCATAAATCCTGATTCCGCCTGAATGACAGCATCATAACCGACACGGTCGTCACCGGGTCCATAACCTGTAATCTGGCCATAGATGATGGAGGGGTTCACAGCCTTCAACTGATGATAACCAACACCTAATTTCTCTGCATCACCCGGCTTGTAACTTGCAATCACAATATCACAACGCTGAGCCAGGCGAATCACTTGTGACCGGTCACTTGGCCTTGTCAGGTCAAGTGCAACTGATTTCTTGCCCCAGTTGCACGAACAGAAGTAAGCCGACCTGTCATCCGTCTCCTCACCAGCAATTCTCCAGCTTCGCGTTACATCTCCGCCTGTATTGGGATTTTCGACTTTGATCACCTCAGCTCCTAACTCAGCAAAGAATTGCCCAACGCTCGGCCCTGCAAGCACAGATGCCAATTCAAGAACTTTCAGTTTCGTAAATAGTCTTCCGTTTTGCACGAGGCATTCAAAATTATTCCCAACGCAAAGCCTTTACCGGATTTGCACGGGCCACGCGCATGGCGTGATGGAGAATGGCCAGAAAGGCGATGAATATAGCAGCCAGACCAGTGAGGAGAAAAACCCGCCAGGAAATCGTTGTTTGATAAGCGAAGTTCAAAAGCCAGTTGTTCATGAAGTACCAGGCCAAAGGCCATGCAAGAATGTTCGACAGCACCACCATTGCGAGAAAATTTCTCGAAAGGAGGCCGATGATGGCAGGCACAGAACTTCCCAGAATCTTGCGGATGCCAATCTCCTTGGTCCTCCGAGCAGCCATAAATGCTGTTATTCCAAAAAGACCAAGACCGCCGATGAGAATCGATAAGGTCGAAAAGATCGAGAAGAGTTTTAAGAACCTGTCTTCCGCCTGGTAATGAAGCTTTAAATCATCCTCCATGAATTCAAATTGGAATGAACGCTCGGGAGCGACCTTCGCCCATATATTGGCCAATGAAGTCAATGAGCCCATACCATCACCTGAAATCCGGATTTCCATCCAATCCAGGCTTTCTGTGGTTTCAGAAGCAAGTGTGAAAACGGTGGGTACGATTTGCGTGTGGAGCGAGGCGAAATGAAAGTCTTTCACAACGCCTATGACGGTTCCATTTTTCTCAAACCACTTTGAGCCTGTAAAAGTGAAGCCGAAAAGATGACCCCCCACCGGATCTTTCATTCCAAGGAGTTTTGCAGCCGATTCATTGATGATATAGGCATCTTTCAAATCGGTGGGCACTTCCTTTGAAAAGGATCGGCCAGCGACCATTTGAGTACCCATCGTCTCAAAAAAATCATAGGAAATAGTAACAGAGGGTATACCTACATCCTCTTGCTTCCAGTCAATAATATATGGACGGGTTGTTGAGACTGGTCGGGTAACCTTATTGTTTGAGCCTGTCACGGACACAACATTGGCATCCCGCAGAAATTCCGCTTTCAATCGCTCAAACCTCGAAGCAATCTCCGGAGTCTGGAGCGGTACAATGACGATCCTTTCAGGATTGATACCAAGGTCTTTTGTGCGTATGAAATTGACCTGGTCCACCACGATCAGGGTACTCGCAATTAAGGTTGCCGAAATGGCAAACTGGAACATGATCAGGCCATTCCTCAAGTACTGCCTTCCATTGTTGAATTCAAGTTTGCCGGACAAGAGATTCATGACCTTAGAGCGGAGCAGGAGCGCAGCCGGAAAAATTCCGGCCAGGATTGCAATGATCACGGTAATAGCGACTAGTCCAAGTCCAATGGAGACATCTGTAAATGGGTTAAAAAGAAGTGCTTTGCCATTCAACTGGTTAAAGGAAGGCATCGCCACCATAACTAAGATTGCTGCTGCCGTGACACTGACTGACACCACAAGAAAACTTTCGGTCAGAAACTGCCCCAATAGTGAAAATCTCGATGTACCAAGAATCTTCTTCATTCCAATTTCTTTGCTGCGTTGGAATGACCCAGCCATGGTCAGGTTGATGTAATTGATACAAGCCAAAATCAATATGACCAGTGCTGTTATCGAAAAAATACTTACCGTTGTTTTGTTCCCATTTGTTTCGATCTCCTGGTTGAGATGAGATTGCAAATAAATGGATCGAAGGGATTGGATGAAGTATTCAGGCGGGGTATCGCCCGTCCACAGGGGTTTGGTTGTGCTATTGATAGCAGCTTCCAACTTCACCTGATTGAAATGGGAGTTTGCTTTGAAGTACGTGTACATGTTCCTCCCTGTCATGTTATCCTTTACCCAATCAGGAAGCCATTCCACCACTCCAGACATCGGCAGGATAATCCGAGCAAAAAAATGTGAGTTCGAGGGCCACGTCTCCATCACACCAGACACTATGAATGATTTTCCACGAATCAGAATTAATCTTCCAACGACATCATTGGTTCCAAAAAATCGTTGGGCAGTCATGTCATCCAAGACGATGCTGCCAGGATTACTCAAGGCGCTAGCCCTGTCGCCTCGGAGAAAGGGCATTTGGAATACCCTGAAGAACGAAGAGTCAGCATATAGGACACCATACTCGAGGAATTCCTTACTGTCCACCCCTAAGAGTTGCGGTGAAAAACCAATTCTACACATCGCATCAACACCAGGCATGTCAGGGATCATTGGCTGCAGCAAGTAGCTTGTGGCTGCTGATTGATCCTCGTCGCCACCTGCTGAGAAGTAGTTGCCTGCTACCCGGTAGATTCGCTCCCCTTCAGGGAAGTGCTTATCGAAACTGTACTCTTCCCTTACAAAAAGCGCGATGAGGATACAGACCGTGACGCTTATTGAAAGTCCGGCTATGTTGATCAGCGTGTGCACCTTGTTGCGGGCAAGGTTGCGAAAGGCAATTCTTAGTTGGATGGGGATGCTCATGTGGCAGGGTACAATCAAATTTACTGGATGGTTGCACGCATACCAAATATTGAAATTCCCAAAGTCTGGTGAACAATTCTTTATTTTGCACCGTTGTAAATCAAAATCAATTCAAGATGCGTTTTCTGCTCTTTTCTGCCTTCATCCTCCTTCTTTCATGCCAACAACCTATCGAACTAAAGCCGGGTACCTGGCGCGGAGTGATCGCCTTACAAGGCAAAGAGCTTCCCTTCATCTTCGATATTCAGAAAAATGACAATGGGTATATCGCCTACCTGCACAATCTTGAAGAGAGAATTCTTCTGGATGAGATCACCATCCGCGAAGACTCTGTTTATATGACCCTCCATATTTTCGATGCGGACCTCAGGGCAAAAATCGATGGCGACCAAATGACGGGTACCTTTTATAAAAAATATGCGCCGGATTTCAGCTTACCCTTCACAGCTTCAATGGGTGGAGACTTCTATTTTGAGAAAGTGTCCCCTGAGCCCGTCCAGCCCGACTATTCGGGCAAATATCAGTTGGAATTCAAGACAGATAAGGACACGTATGCGTCAGTGGGCATCTTCGAACAACAAGGCAACCGGGTAACCGGAACATTCCTCACACCCATGGGTGACTACCGTTATCTTGATGGAAATGTTGTTGGTGGTCAACTTATGCTCGGCACATTTGATGGCAATCACGCATTTCTGTTCATCGCATCGCTAAAAGGAGATTCACTGAAGGGTGATTACTATTCCGGAAAGAGCTCACACGAGACATTCTATGGTGTACGAAACCCTGATGCCAAAATGCCGGATCCGGAAGCGCTTACCTACCTGAAGGACGGATTCAAGACAGTCGACTTCTCTTTTCCTGACCTTCAGGGAAACCTTGTGAAACCTTCTGACGACCGATTTAAAAACAAGGTAGTCATCCTTCAGATTTTCGGTACCTGGTGCCCCAATTGTATGGATGAAACAAAATTTCTTAGCAAGTGGTACCTAGAAAACCACGACCGTGGTGTTGAAATCCTTGGACTGGCTTATGAGCGAAAGGCCGACTTCCAGTACGCTGTTGAGCGTGTGAACAAGATGAAGTCAAAGCTGGGTGTGCCATACGAATTCGTCATCGCGGGCATCAATGACAAGGAAGAGGCAGCCAAGACCTTGCCCATGCTCAACAGGGTTCTCGCATTTCCTACCACCATCATTCTTGGAAAAGATGGACTCGTGAAACACATTTATACTGGTTTTGAAGGACCTGGTACCGGCATTTATCATGAGCGTTTCCGGGAAC
>JAEUUD010000128.1 GCA_016787625.1 Cyclobacteriaceae bacterium | reverse complement strand
CTGGTCATTGATCACGGATAACGGAATCAATCTCTATGCGCCTTCAAGCAGCGCGAGGGATAACCTCCTCTTCCTTACCTTCTTTGTCACAACCATCAAGGCGGTGCATGAGCACGCCGACCTGCTTAGGGCAAGTATTGCGACGGAGGCCAATGACTTCCGTCTTGGCGCCAATGAGGCACCCCCGGCCATCATGTCTGTATTCATTGGCAGCCAGATGTCGGCTGTCCTCGACGAAATGGAGAAGAAGGGAAATGTGAAGATTGAGAAGGGCGACAACATGTACATGAAATTGGGAATCGACCAGATTCCTGAGATTATCCTCGACGCGACCGACCGCAACCGTACTTCGCCGTTCGCATTTACAGGCAACAAGTTTGAATTCCGTGCTGTAGGTGGTTCAGACAATTGTGCGGTTCCTATGACGGTATTGAACCTGATCGTGGCCGATCAGTTGGACAAATTCCACGACGTGGTGAGTAAGGAAATCGAGAAGGGCGTTGAGAAGCGCCTGGCGATCGCCAACCTGCTGAGGAAGTACATCAAGGAATCGAAATCGGTACGGTTTGAAGGCGACGGCTATTCAGCCGATTGGGTGAAGGAGGCGGCCAAACGTGGTTTGAACAATGTGAAGAACATGCCCCGCGCTGTGGAGGCGTATTTGACCAAAGCGTCGATAGCGTTGTTTGAGCAGCATGGAGTTCTGTCACACAAGGAACTGGAGGCCAGGCAGGAGATCAGGCTGGAGTCGTATATCAAGCGCGTTCAAATTGAGTCGAGGGTGCTGGGAGACCTGGCGATGAACCACATTATTCCGACGGCTATTTCCTATCAGAACAAGCTGATTCAGAATGCGAATGGCTTGAAGAGTCTTGGCATCGATAACAAAGCCGTTGTTCAAACCATCAAGGAAACGTCAGGCTACATCGACACGATCAAACATGGCGTTCGTCAGATGATTGAAGAGCGGAAGCGCATCAATAAGATATCCGACACACACAAGCGTGCCTTTGAGTATTGCGATGCAGTGAAGGAGAAGTATTTCGACAAGATCAGGGATGCTGTAGATAACCTGGAGTTGCTGGTCGATGATGAAGACTGGCCGTTGGTGAAATACAGGGAAATCCTGTTCCTCCGCTAAAGCTTTAGGCGGCTCTTCCTTTCAGACAGCATTGCGAAGAGCCGCTTCTTCAAGGTCGAGTTCGTATTCGATCTTGCGAAGCACTTCTTCGGAGAATTGATTCTTCCTCCGTAAGGTCCTGATCTCTTTCCTTTCAAAGTTGATCATCTGAAGCTGAACCTTGTTGAACTCCACAAAAACGGCGGTTGAGTGGGCGGTCAGGTCAACCGTCAGCATTTTCTTGTTGATAAAGTCAATGCGCTTCTCATACTTGGTCTTGATGTGGTGAAGGGCATCACGCGTGGCGTCTTCCTGTGCATAGTTGGATTCAATATGTTCAATCGCAGTATAGGACAGGTGGGTGCGAAGGTTCTTTTCTTCCTCTTCGTGGGAATTACCTTCCCGCAAATGGAACAGGCGAATGAGCAGGGGTAGTGTGATTCCCTGTACCACCAGCGTCATAAGAATCACGGAGAAAGTGATGAACAGAATGGTATTCCTGTATGGAAACGCGCTTCCATCGGTAATCGTAAGCGGTAAGGCCAGCGCCGCAGCAAGCGATACCACGCCCCGCATGCCGCTCCAGCCTCCGATGACCACTGCCCGCCAGTTGGGAGGCTGCTCTATTTTTCTAAGCCCTTTCACAAACAGATAAGGCAGATAGGCTCCCGGGAAAATCCAAAGCATACGTACAACCATCACAACGAGGCTGATGATCAACCCGAATGAAATGGCCTCACCTAGCGTAAAGCCATCCAGTTGACGGATGACCTGTGGCATCTGTAGTCCGATGAGAACGAATACCATGCCGTTCATGATGAAGATGATGGACTCCCACGCACTGGTTGCCTGAAGCCGTGTTTGATAGTTGAAGATGTCTCCCGATCTCCATGACAGAAAAAGCCCGGCAGAAACAACGGAGAGTACGCCGGAGAAGTGAAAATGCTCGGCAATCAGGTAACATAAGTAAGGCGAGATCAGGGTAATGGCCGTGTCCACACTCGGCGTCGTAGGAATAAATCGATGAACGACATACAGAATGTTGGCAATAACCAGTCCGACAACCACACCCATGACCGATACGATAACAAAAGAACCTGTAGCTGAGCCCAATGAAAATGTGCCAGTAAGAACAGCGGCGATGGCAAAGCGGTAAATGATCAGACTGGATGCATCATTGATCAGGCTTTCTCCTTCGAGGATGGTGGAGAGGCGTTTGGGAACATGAAGATTCTTGAAGACCGATGTTGCGGCAATGGCGTCGGGAGGTGAGATGATCCCTCCGAGCAGAAAGCCCAGGGCCAGTGTAAACCCGGGGATCAGATGCACAGATACATAAGCAACCACGACGGATGTAAAGATGACGAGGCCAAAGGCCAGCAGGAAGATGGATCGCTTCCATTTCCAAAACTCATTCCAGGATGTTTGCCATTCTGCTGAATAGAGAAGTGGAGGAAGGAAAATAAAAAATACAATATCCGGGTTAAGCACCATGAGGGGCATACCGGGAATAATCCATATGACAAGCCCTGCGATGACCAGAAGAATTGGGTAGGAGATTCTGAGCTTATCGGCAACAACCGATAGCAGGGAGACGCCGAACAGGAGCAGGGCAAAAACAATGAGGTGGTCAGTCATGCGTTAAATATAGGGTATGGCCAATCTAAGGCGAAAGAAGTAAAACCAACAATGGTCAGGGATAGTTCTACAATCTAATAACCGGAATTCCCAGGAAGGCGATCAGGTGAAGGTAAATGCAAAGCGCTGCATAGCCTATGGTGAATACCATGGACCAGCGGACACCTGTTGGATGATCGCGAAGAATCCATGCCGCCAGCGGGATCGCCTGAAGTCCATGCAATGTTATAAAATGAGCAGCCCGTATATCTCCGGCCGTTGTGCTCCAATTGACCAGTGGCAGGCCAGGCCCTCCGTCCATAGCGCCGACGGTGTGTGCCAACTGTGAGACCATCCACCCGCCAGATAAACTCCCAAGAAAAAAAAGAACAAGACCGCAACGCCAGGCCCATAGGGCAGATCTTTCAACGGTGACTTTAGAGGAAAAGAAAAGCAGGATGGTGCAGAAGTTGACCAGGGTGTTGATGCCTATGAAAATACCCATCACCCCAAAGACAATACCATCGAACGCAGAGTGAATGTTGAAGTGAGAAGTCGTTCCTCTGAAGGCCTGGAGGTAGATCAGCACGATTTCAACCAACATGGTAACGATCAATCCCAATGTGATCAGCCGGTTGGCCAGCGTGCTCTGACTATAGTAAAGCATCCATCCGAACGTCCATGAATAGATGGTAATAGAGATGGCGAACTTCATTGGTTTGATCCATGCGTTGATTCCCATGATGGTCGTTTGGTCGATCATCATCATCACCAGGGCAAGAAACAACAGCCCAACATTGAGCCATCCAAACCAGAACAATGACCTGTTGCGCCTGCCCAGTTCGCCGAAAAAATCAATCAGCATGCAGGAATCGTTTGGTTTTAATGTAACGGACTACGAAGTATGCCAGCAATCCGATCGGTCCGAACATCAGCGTGAGGAACAGGCAAGGAATGATGAGCCAGTGACTGATTTTGTGCTTTTGGCTGTCGGTCACTTCCCAGGCACCGATCATCATGTCGAAGCAGAGGTAGTGAATCCAACCAGCTGTCAGGGCGAATGGATTCTGAAAAAGCGCAGAGACACCGGCCAGCGATTGAAAATCTCCTTCCGCCTCGCCGAAATATCCAAGAATGAGCGCCAGATAGACAAGGCCGAAGAGCAAAGGGTAGAGTCCGGACAGGACGAGACGCTTTGTCCACTTCCAGCGTGGAGCAATGGCCATCAGCAACCACCCGATGGGGGCGGCACTGTTGCAAACTTGAAAAATGGTTTCCGCTTTCATGGGAATGAAGGTGGCGAAAAAAAGCGGGTTTTTCGCCAGTTAGTCCCTGCTTCAGGGTACGAGGATCTTCTTATACTGCGTGTTATTCCCCAATATCTCAACGGCCTTTCGGATTTCGGGATCGTCTTTAAAGGAGACTTCCGCCTGGCCGCGTTCAAGGAAGTACCGGCCAACGATTTCTTCCTCAAGCAAGGACTTGAGTTGATCCTTAAAGGTCATCAGATCATTCTTGCGGCTGTCGGCCAGACGTTCCTGAATCTGATCAATCTGGGGCTGAAGTTCCTCCAGCAGCCGTTCTGCCTTTGCAGTCGTCTTCAAGGTCTCCAGTTCGCGTTCCATGGGAGACTGATAGGTGTACTCTTTCGTTTTTATCCACGAGACAAATTCCTGGTAGTCGGTGTCGGTGAGGGAGAAGTCCTTTGCGAGGCCGATGGTTGCGTGCCGTGACGCATATCGTGTCGCGTATTCAAAAAGGAGACCGTTGGTAAGAAGTGTTTCGGCAATGGATGACAGTGGCTGATAATCAACAAGGACATCGGCGTCAATACCACCTCCATCATAAACCGTCCTGCCGTTGGTTGTCTTGAATGCCTTCTTGAGTGAATCGGGAACCGGGCCTGCACTTCCATCAGGCCTTCTGTGGGAATAGTCAAGGACTTGGATGCAACGTCCTGTCGGTGTGTAATACTTGGCCATGGTGATTCTCACCTGAGAGTTGTACACCAGCTGGCGTGTCAACTGCACCAGACCCTTTCCATATGACTTTTCGCCAACCACAATGCCGCGATCGTAGTCCTGCATGGTACCTGCGACGATTTCAGAGGCCGACGCCGAATTTCTGTTGATCA
Organism: Cyclobacteriaceae bacterium; assembly: GCA_016787625.1. Lineage (GTDB taxonomy): Bacteria > Bacteroidota > Bacteroidia > Cytophagales > Cyclobacteriaceae > ELB16-189. The sequence continues at coordinate 2,734 of JAEUUD010000128.1, read as the reverse complement.
CCACGGCAACGGGAATATCCATGTCGGTGGGTGTAGCAGTGGTCTTGTACTCATGATTATACTCAGGGATTCTCCCTTTCATGGTGACCACGAGTTTCCCTTTTGGCAGGAAGATGTTGCAAATGTTGACAGCTTCATCGAGGAGCCCGCCGGGATTCTCACGCAGGTCGAGGATGATTCCCTTGGCGCCTGATTCTTTCAAAGCAATCACCGCTGCTCGTACTTCTTTTCCTGCGTCAGGGGTGAAATTCGAAAGGCGGATGTATCCCATGTTCCCGCCAATGATTCCGTAGTAGGGCACATTGCTGATCTTGATCTTCTCGCGCTTGAAGCTGAGTTTGACGGGATCTTTTACGCCAAACCTTCTGATGGTCAACGAGACGGTTGTGCCCACCTGTCCGTGCATCAATTGGTTGGTCTGATCAGAAGTAAGCTTGGAGAGTTCTACCTCGTCGACCTTGATGAATTCATCGCCGATGCGTAATCCACCGCGATATGCAGGATAGCCTTCATACATCATGGTGACGATGGTGCGTCCGCCAATTTCGCGGGTGAGTGCTCCGATGCCGCCGTACTGTCCTGTGTTGATGGTCCTGTAATCCTCCACCTCATTTTCCGGGATGTAATTGGTGAACGGGTCGAGCGATTCCAGCATGGCGTCAATGCCGGTACGCATCAGCGTATTCGGATTGACATCATCGACATACTTGTCGTTGATTTCCCGGAAGAGGGTAGCGAAAATATCGAGGTTCTTGGCGATCTCGAAGTACCGGTCAGCCGTCGGGGTGTAGGACAGCAGAACAAGCCCTGAAGCAACCACCGCCAACGCCGCCCATTTTTTCATCTTCAATCGATTGACTTGCTAAAGTACGTATTTGGCCTGCGGGGGTTCAGTCAGGGAACTAGAATTTGTCGGGAATCTGAACGATTCGCACCACAATTTCATGGGGATCGCCGTCCTTGTCCAGCAGGCTGAATTTGATCATGGGATTGTCGCGCTTGATGTTGCTCTCCACGTTGACCACCTTGTTGTCCTGCAGGTGTTTTTGAATATCTTTTTGCAGAATAAAGAGGGCATTGGCAAAATCTACTTCCAGTGGACTTGGGTTGTAGGCAGTGGTCTTCATGGGTTAAGCTGATTTCATGGTGCGGTTCATGACCAACGGATGAGGGCAGACGCCCAGGTGAATCCGCTGCCGAAAGCCGCCAAACAAATTACGTCATTTTCTTTCACTCTTCCTTCCGACCACGCCTCGCTCAGCGCGATGGGAATCGATGCGGCGGTGGTATTTCCGTACCGCATGATGTTGTTGTATACCTGATCATCCCTGAGCTCCAGTTTACTCTGGATGTATTGACTGATTCTCAGGTTGGCCTGATGAGGAACGAGCAAATTGATCTGTTCTTTCTTCATTTGATTGGCTGCCAACGCCTCCTGGATCACTTCCATGAAACGAACCACGGCGTGCTTGAACACCTGATTTCCATTCATCACTACTTTGAAATCGGTTGTATCCAGCACTTGCTCCGGCTGACGCAGTTCACGCGGCCTGCTGCTGCCAGGATCTTTTACATACAGTTCTTCGGCAAACCGCCCGTCGGAATGAAGGTGTGTTGAGAGTACACCGGGCTTGTCGGAGGCCTGCACGATGGCTGCACCCGCGCCATCACCGAAGATGACTGACACATTCCTGCCACGGGTGGTCACGTCAAGTGCAGTGGACTGGATCTCAGCGCCCACAACGAGAATGGTTTTGTACATCCCTGATTTAATGAACTGATCGGCGGTACTCAACGCATAGATGAACCCGGAGCACGCGTTACGGATGTCCAGCGCTGCAATGCTCTCAAGCCCAAGTTCGCGCTGAAGAAGCACGCCGGAACCGGGAAAAAAGTAGTCGGGTGTAATGGTAGCAAATACGATGAACTCAATATCCTTTTCTGTAAGGTTGGCCCTTTGCAATGCCATGCGCGTTGCCTTTGCAGCCATGTTGGCCACGGTATCCTTGGCGGGATCAATCCACCGCCGCTCGTTGATGCCGGTTCTCTCCACGATCCACTCGTTGGTGGTATCCATGACAGTAGAGAGATATTGATTGGTGATAACGTTTTCTGGGACGTGGTGTCCGAGTCCGACAATTTTTGAATAGGGCATACCCTTTTATTGAATGGGCCGCTAAGTTAAGGAATTGTTGCCATCCCGATCCTCCATGATCCGGAGGGGTGAGATGGATAATTTTGGTATATTTTGGATATGAAAGCCGGAATCGCCTTCGTCTTGTGTCTCGTTGCGACAATGGACTGTGCGGGTCAGGTTATGTTTCGCAATGACATCACGCTGGGCAAGCACCGCAAGCGGTCGCCCTTGAGTTTCATCACGATCAATGTTGGAAGACGTTACAGCCCGGACATGTACACCGCGCCCAGAAGCGGCAATACGCTGATCATTGATGTTGACGCATTGAGGCATCCGGAGAAAACCTATACCTACCGTCAGCTGGCCGAGCGGGTGTACGGCGTGGATCCGATTCCTTTTCCTAACTCACCCCGTGTCCCGGAATTTCTTTTGGCGGAGCCGCCACCGATTAGTCAGTCAGCGATGATGGTCAGAGTACGACGTTCACAATCTTACCTGGAACGATAATCACTTTCTTGGGCGCCTTTCCTTCGCTCCATTTTTTCAATACCGCGGAAGCAAGCACCAATTTCTCAATGTCTTCTTTGGGCATGTCAA
>JAEUUD010000127.1 GCA_016787625.1 Cyclobacteriaceae bacterium | reverse complement strand
GTTGATGATATTGCCGTCTTTATCCTGATACATGTTTGTTGTAGCCAGGGCAGGGGCTTTTTCGCGATAATCCAGGGTGTTGGTTGTTCCATCCTTGAGGCGAACAACCATAAAACCGCCGCCACCGATGTTACCAGCCGCCGGAAACACAACACAAAGTGCAAACTGAACAGCTACCGCAGCATCTACCGCGTTGCCGCCCTTCTTCATAATATCCACGCCAATCTGTGATGACAATGGATGAGCAGATACCACCATGGCTGAATCGGCTACCAGGCCGACGACTTTGGTTTCCTGCTTTTGCGTCTGGCATGCAAGGACCGTGACGATCAACAGAAGAAGGATAAGACGCTTCATAGAATAAAGGTTTGGGTTTATGAACCTAAATGTATTATTTCCGTCCCAACTAATTATGGGCCTGCGCAAAGAAAAAGCCGCCCGACTGAAACTGTCGGTATTGGAGCATACGCTGAAGCTGATCGGAAGACGGCCGTTTGAAGATCTCCATGTCGACGATATCTGCAAGAAGGTGAAGATTTCCAAGGTGACGCTGTTCAAGTACTTCCCGGTGAAAGAGGACATCCTTTCCTACTACTTCAGGGTATGGTGCCTTCGCCGTGCCGTTGAATTGACCCAGCAGCCTAAGGAAGGTATCCAGGGCATGTATTTCCTTTTCGACAAGCTGGGAGAGGACTTTGACTTGCACCCCGGTATTATCCTGAGCCTGGTGTCCTATCTGTCCAGTCCCAAGCGCCCGCTAAAACCTTTTCCGTTGAAAGGTGAAGAAAAGAAACTCCTGTTTCCAGCTATCGCTGACGTTCAGAATATCGATATCCAGTCTGTCGATCAGATGTTCGAAAAATTTGCGCTGGAAGCGGTATTCAGGAAAGAAATCACCCGCACATCATCCACCCGTGACATCACCAATATTCTGACGACGATGTTCCTTGGATCAGTGGTTGTTATGCAGCTCAATCAGGTGAGCCCTTCAAAGACTTTCATGAAGCGCAATGTCGAGCTGGTGCTCAAGGGGCTTCAATAGTCATCCATACATTTTTACTTTCTTGGCTCCCTGCTTTTCAAATATGTGCCAATGAAACCGGAATTGAAGCGGTCCGATCTTGTTCTGATTGTGCCACCGACTCTTCTTGTACCATGTGTGGTGATAGATGGGCTTGCGTACGGATACCGCATGATAGGTCTTGGAGCCGCAGGAAGCGAGCACGATAACTAATCCAATGAGCGTCAGAACTTTCATGGCCGATGACAAAGATAAGGAAACAGAAGACGTGTTTTTACAACGCCTGTAGTCATGGCAACGCTGCATTTGCTACCAACTTTATTTCTAAATTCATGCCAAACCTATTGAATGTGAAGAGTCCTGTCATTAGCCTTCTTCTTATCTCGTCCTTCCTTGTTCGTGCACAAGACGCTGCATGGGAAGTCAAGCAGGGAAGTTTGATAGAGATTAACCGTGCTGTAGTGTCATTTCAGGTTGGAAGCAAGTGGTATACCAGTGACAAGGCCTCACCGGTGAAGGTAACAACGCAACCCGCTACCGGTTCGGCTCGCCTGACCATCACATTGACCAACACGACAAAGGACACACTCACTTTGCACAATGTCATCCCGTTTGCACCTTCTGAAAATGAAATTTTCATTACCGGCAAAGGCAACCACAGACTCTCACGCACGCACCTCTTTCGGCCTGGCCGAATTCCTGTCAATGTGATTGTTCCGGACAATGCCTGGGACCTGGGCTATGCAAGCATTGACCTGCCTGGAGGTGGTCACCTGTTTGGCTTGACAAGAAGGGTTGTTGATTCCTGGAAAAACGCAACACGCAAACGGTTTGAAACGATTCTGAACCCTGGCGGCTCGGTCACATACAATTTATTTGCAGAACGCTATCAAGGCACCTGGCAGGATGGCCTTCGCTTGTGCTTTCAGGAGAAAAAATTATACGACGTCCCGTCCTTTGATGAATCGATGTATTCAAGGCAGGATTTGAAGTGGATTCGTAAGGCGTATGTCATGCACCTGATGATGGCCTGGGATAAGGATTACTTCGACATGGTCACGGGCAAGTTCAACTGGACGAAATTCCAACAGCGTGGCGCAGCCCTTTATGGTGGTGATGACGTGATTTGCCTGTGGCCAACCTGGCCTACACTGGGACTTGACCAGCGCAACCAGTTTGATATGTACCGTGATCTTCCAGGTGGACTGGCCACTTTGCGTAAGGTCGCTGATACATTAAGAAAGCATGGTACAAAATTCTTCATCGCCTACAACCCCTGGGATGAAAGCACACGGAAGGAGGGGCACCTGAGTGGATTATCCAATCTCATCAGGGAGACCTCTGCAGATGGCGTCGTACTCGACACCAAGGGTGAATCGTCGCGAGAACTTCAGCAGGCAGCAGATGATGTGAAACCCGGCGTGATCATGTACAGTGAAGGCATGGCCGTACCAAAAGACATGCCCGGTATCGTCTCGGGAAGGGTACACAACGCCTTGTATTATCCGCCCTTGCTTAACCTCAACAGACTCATCAGGCCTGACTTTGCCATCTTTAGGGTTGCCGAAGTATTTAAGGAGCCCATTCAGCGGGAATATGCCGTCGCCTTCTTTAATGGCTATGGCACTGAGATTAACCAGTTTGCACCTGGTCATCCTGATTATGAGGTTGAGCAGTATCGTTATCTGGGAAGGACATCCATGATACTTCGGGAGAACAGCGAAGTGTTTCAGGATAAGAAGCTCATTCCCTTGATAGACACTTCAGTGGATAGTGTCTGGGCAACGGAATGGCACGGTCAGCGCAAGCGGATCGTCACCCTCTTTAGCATAAGACCCGAAGGGTATGAAGGTGCGTTGGTGGAAGGCAATACACGTGAAGGATTTCACTGGGTTGACTTGTGGCACCATGAGGCCGCTACGCTTACTTCAGTCGGAGGCAAGTCCTGGGTGCGCGGCCGACTGGATCCATTTGACAAGCGATACCTCGGTTCAAACAACGAAGGTGTTTCCGGATGCCTCGCAGAATTTCCATCGATACTCAAAACCAATCTTTCCGGTCAAGTGCTGACCGTCGAGACTCCAGAAGGAACCATCTTGAAGATATGGGCTGGAGATCCTTCCTATGAAAAGAAGGCGCTGGTTCTCGGATCAGGCTTACATGTGATTTCACTGAGTGAAAAATTTGATCGATATCAGGGCAAGTTTGTTGTGCAGGCCTTTGAGAAGGGTGAGTTGGTGGATGAGACGTATGCTTACATCAAACCTGGAGCTGCCTTCCTGACCACTCGTGCGGAAAGAACGAAACCTCAGCAGGTGGCTCCGGAAGGAATGACGCGCATACCTGCCGGCCGATTCACATTCAAGACAACACATGGCGATGAGTTCATTCCTTATCCGGTGGAAAAGGAGGAGGCACTCGACATGCCTGCGTTGTTTATGGACAAGTACCCGGTGACCAATGCGCAATTCAGTAAATTCCTTGAGGCATCAAAGTATTCGCCATCAGATACCAGCAACTTTCTGCGGCATTGGGTGAAAGGAGGAATTCCGAAAGGACAGGAGGAATTCCCTGTCACCTATGTCTCATGGGAAGATGCTAAGGCTTATGCTGAGTGGGCAGGCAAGCGGCTACCTACAGAACGGGAGTGGCAATACGCAGCTCAGACAGACAAGCTGAACGAATGGCCCTGGAAACAGACGAAGCCTGTGACGAGAAAAGAGCAGTACGTCACGGAAACCCTGACGGTGAAAGCCATCGAAGGCATAAACCCTGCTCACTGCAACCTGGGTGACGGTTTGCCTTATCGCGTTGGCAAGTATAAGGCAGGAGTGAATCCTTTTGGGTTGTACGATCTGGTTGGAAGCGTTTGGCAGTTGACCGCTGATCTGTATGAAAGTGATACGTATCGCTATATCATGATGAAGGGTGGAAGCTATTTCAAGCCCTCCTCAAGCTGGTGGTATGTTCAGGGAGGCCCGAGGGAATTGCATTACAGGCAGTATCTGTTAAGGGTATCGCAGGGCTTTGAGCGCAATGCAACGGTTGGATTTCGGTGTGTGGTGGATGGGCGATAAAAATGCCATAATCTCTTTTGAAAAACAGGTCATTCTCAATACTTTAGTGACTCAATATTCATTTTTTGATCTAACTAACATTTTTTAGTCATGAGAGCTATCTGGAAAGGACACATTCGTTTCTCATTGGTAACGATACCCATCCGTGTTTACAACGCGATTGATGCAGGGCAGACGTTGAGCTTCAATTTGTTGTCAAAGGAAGGTCACAACCCAGTGAGCTATGAGAAAAAGGACAAGGTCACGGGCAAATCACTGCGTCAGGAGGACATTGTCAAGGGCTTTCAGTACGAACCTGGCCAGTTTGTGATTGTTGATGATGAAGATTTCTCGAAGGTGAAACTGAAGAGCACGCGACTGATTGACATTGAAGGATTTGTCAAGTCAACGGAAGTTCATCCGACCCTTTTCGATGCTCCATATTTTATTGGTCCAGATGGTGATGTGGCTGCCAAGACATATGCCCTCCTTTGCAAGACACTGAAAGAGGCAGGCAAGGTAGGAGTCGGCCGGGTGGTGCTTCGTGATCGCGAAACGGTCGTTTTGATGACACCGGAAAAGAATGGTATGCTGCTCTACAAACTGAGATATCCCAATGAAGTAAGAAGTATAGGTGAGGTACCGCAATTGCTTGAGGATGTAAAAGTTGACAAGGCCCAGATCAAGATGGCAAAGATGCTTGTCGACAGCATGAGCAAGCAGTTTGTTGACATTGAAATGAAGGATCACTATCAGGACGCACTGCGCTCCATGATTCAGGCCAAAATTGACGGCAAGGAGATCGTTACAATCGCCGAAGAAGAAACTCCCGTTGTGGATATCATGACGGCATTGAAGGCCAGCATTGAAAAGGCCAAGAAGCCGATGGAGAAGGCCAAGGGAAGCGCAGCAAAAGAGAAGAAGAAGGCCCAAAAGGAAACCAAAGTCCGCCGCAAGGCAAGCTGAGGTTGGAGAAGGCTGAATGATGAGGTATCTTTGCTGAATGGCAAAGGTTGTCAAGTTCCCGATTCAGCCGCCTGAGAAATTCGGCTTCCGTCCTGTGCGGAAGAAGCGGGAAGAGCCACCGCCCAAGACATCCCAGCTAAACCTTTTTACCGGAGGAAAGGTTGTTAAGCTCAACCAACTCAGCGCTTTTGAGGAAGCCTTGTTACTCGATGAACGGGAAGACAAGGCCGCCAAAGTTCATTATCTGAAGGCAATCAAGGAAGGAGACAGCGTTCCTGATGCCTATTGCAACCTTGGAATCATTGAGTCCAAGCTCCGTAATTTCCCAAAAGCCATAGATGCTTTCACGCTTTCCTTAAAAGAGGATCCCCGTCATTTCGAATCGCACTATAACCTTGCCAACCTTTATGCCGAACTCGGCAACTTGCCGCTGGCCAAAGTTCACTACCAGACATCCATCAGCATTGAGCCTGAGTTTCCCAACAGTTATTTCAACCTGGGGCTCACACTGGCGATGAACCAGGAAATTGATGAAGCGATTAAGACCTTGCTTGAATACCGACGACTGACGACGGCCGACGACCACAACCAGGTCGATGAGTTGATCGAGTACCTGATGCGCAACGGACGGTAATCCTTTGCAAGGCTGCCATTGTTTGACCTAAATGTTCCTTGGATATGAGACGATGTATCACTGGCTTCATCATGTTGCTGTGCACGGCGGCTTTTGGGCAAACCGCTAAAGCTCCTGCTTTTGGAAAGATCATCCTTGATAATGAAACCGTGAAAGTTACCTCTCTCGAAAGCGAACCCGGCAAGGACATGTGCGGCATGGGTAAACACCGGCATCCGGCTCACCTGACCGTTCTGCTGACGGAAGCAACGGTGACCATCACTGACGTGAATGGCAAGGTCGTTTCTGTAAAATCACCTGCAGGTACAACATTTTGGAGTGAGGAAGAGACTCATATGGTGATCAATAGCGGTAAGAATGTGGTGAAGGCTCAGATTATCGAGTACAAGAAGAAACCATAGCGATCCACGCCATGTTCAGGCGACTGATAAAGAACAGGAAGCAGGTCTATTACATCCTGATCGAGTTGATCCTCATCATCGTTGGTGTACTCTGCGCCATCGCTGTGGAGAACAGCAGGCAGGAGGCCAGGGAGCGGACCACCGAATTGAACTACCTCCGTTCGATCAAGGCTTCCGTAGAAGCCGACACGTCCATGCTGAAGAGAGAGATTCAAAAGTGCTTTCAGAAGCAAAAGGCTGGCAAGACCTTTTTGGAACTTATAAGTACAGGAAAGGTGGTCGACCCAACTGAATTTGAGGCCCTCACGCAGTCGGTCCTTATGGGCATTGATCCTTTCTACTCAACGGCTATCTTTGAAGACATCCGTGCTTCAGGCAATCTCCAGATCATCATCAACGATGACCTTCGCACGCAGATCATCAACTACTACCTGACCGTGGCACACCTGAGCCAGATCCAATCACAACAGCGGGATGATTTGTCTTACAACCGTACCATGCTCGATGTACTCACTTTCGATGAGTTCACCTTCGAAGCCCTTGATCAAAAGGATCTGATCGCGAGAATGCGACAGGATAAGGAGGTGGTGGAATACCTTGGCCGGCTGGAGAAAACGGCTTATACCCAGCATGCCTCTCTGCTGTTCACCTGTCTGCCAAAGAGTCTCGATCTCCTCGACGCCATCAATACTGAACTTGAAAGGCGAGAATAGGTGGCATTTAAATACTCCAGGTCGCAATAAATTTTGCAAGGTGAGGAAGTAAGTCCGTCATCGCATGAATGCCCATGAGTAACCAGAGGTTTCGGGTTTTGTACCAGATGATACCGAAGAAGATGCCGGTTACTGACTGCACGGCAATGCAATAGCTGATACAAAACAGGAGGGTTGGCTCGGTTCCGAGTCCTTCCACGGCACCGGCGCCCCGGAGGTACATCCCGGGTGCATGAACCAGTCCAAAGATCAAGGCACTGATGAAAATGGCTCCCCATGGCGACTTCAATATGACTGCCAGTCGGTTTTGAAGGAGGCCCCTGAAGAAGAATTCTTCCACGAGCCCGACTTCTACGTAGTTCCATAAGAAGAGGAGGGGAATTGCCGCCAGCAATTGACCTGAAGTGAAGACACCGTCACGAACAGGCTGCGCCGCTCGTCCCCCGAAGTAATTGAGTCCAAGCACAACGGCCGACATGACGACAAAGATCATAATGGAACGGGGCGCAAACGCCTTGCGCCAATCCGGAGACAATCCGAAATCGGTGGGCCGGAATTGAAACCTGCGGTAAACAAGAAAGGGTATAATGACAAAGGTGAGCAGTTTCCTCACCATGGAGATCACCGAACGCTCAGCATCCTCATTGGAGAGTGATGCAGGAAGCATTGATTCGAATGGCCGGTTTCCGGCCACAATGGATCCCGTGAGCAAGAGTACGAGCGCAAGAAGCGCGAGCCCTTCTCCATGGAATGGCGCTTTTTCTTCAATGAGAGGGGTGGCTTTGAATGAAACAGCGTAGGCGATGAGGGAAAA
>JAEUUD010000126.1 GCA_016787625.1 Cyclobacteriaceae bacterium | reverse complement strand
ATGACTGTTCCTGTTCCTCCGGTATATGCTTGTAATGACGTACCCGACAAAGGTGTATCCAGGAGTTCTCTTACTGACCGTGTGACGGCCCTCGGCTGACTTTCGCAAAGCGCACTTCCTGAGGCTCCTAAATAAGTTGCCCAAACGATATAATTCTCTGCCGGCATGACCGTTCCGGCAGCACCAGGAAACGCTGTCGAGAAGGGAATATTGGAGTTTCCACCACCGCTTGCTGTGGTTGTTGTGATCAAGGCCCCAACGGTTCCCGGTACTGCTGGCGATGCACCGGTTGTGTTGGCATACCAACGAATTGTTGCGCTACCAGGTGCGCCGGAAATAGCAAAGGTCGCCATCCCAGAGCGGGTAGTTCCGTTACAAACTGCAGCAGCCGTCACTGCATTGGGTGCTGCGGGTTTACCCACTACCCTGATTCTCGTAGCATTATATTCAACAGGGGCACTGCCTGCCAAATCGTATCTGTTACATGCGTTCCAGTATCGTGTAGTGATTACAAATTCTTCACCGGCAACAGCTGTTGCCGGTACAGTAATGGTTTCAGTCACCGTCGCAGTTGGGGGGATCAACCATCCTGCAACCGACTGGTTAAGAGGTACATCAGGTCCACCACCTGTTCCAAGCGGGGCTCCACTCGATAAGGGCAGGTAAGAAATGACAGGGCCTGTATATGCTGTACCATTAGGTACTGGGGTGGCTGTAACGGTTACTCCGCCAGTGATGGTATTAAGTGCACCGGCACCGCCGTAAACAAACTGACGCCACCTTCTGCGGTTGTTGAGGTTGGCAGCGATCGTAACATCACCAGGGTTTGTATTACAGTTCATGTTGGAACGGTCGGTGAATGTCACATTGGTGGAAACACCGGCACACACTTCAAAAATCGTTACGCTTGTAGCTGTTTCTGTAACATCGAAGACAGAACTCGGGGCGTTGGCAACACCTTCCTGGTTCCACCGGAAAAACACAGGTGGTGTTCCCCAGTTGGCACTACACACCGCACCATTGATACTCATTTCCGTGATCGGAATGTACTCGCAGGCAGTAGCAAGGACCGGGAAAAAGTGTCGAGGACTTACGACTTCCCACGTTCCACCACCAAGGTTGACCAGGGGGAAAGAGGCAGTGAAGCCAGTACCATCATTCCAGTTGATTCTTGCCGTTACGTTGTCACCGGCCTGGACGTTTCCTACCGTAACACGAATGGCTGCACCGTAAACGGCACTTAGGTTGAGGGCATCGATATTAGCACAAGGCTGGCCGTTTTGGGAGGAAATAACACCACCCGTGAGACCGCCGCCGCCGGCACCCAAGCATCCCTGCGCCAGAGACTCGTAGGGGACCAAGAACATCGAAAGCACTAAGACAAGGGGAAGGGAGAGGAAGCTTCTACGCATGTGGGTATTCGACCTGACTTGTATTTAATTCACATTGTGTCATACAGGTAACCTGAGCTTTCGACCTCACAAGATAGTGCAAAAACGGCAAATTCCTTACATCGGCGATCACTTCAGGATTTTGAATTATTAGAAGGTCATGAGGGAGGATTGTGCCGATTTGGTTTCCCCGTTCACCTCAAAAGTCTACCTTTGCAGCCAAATTTTAGGCATCCCATGACCTCTTCAGCCAAGTACATCTTCGTCACCGGTGGGGTGACTTCCTCCCTTGGCAAAGGGATCATCTCAGCCTCCCTGGGAATGCTCCTACAGGCGAGGGGTTTCTCGGTAACCATCCAGAAGTTTGACCCCTATATTAACATTGACCCGGGTACACTAAACCCCTATGAGCACGGCGAATGCTTTGTTACAGATGACGGAGCTGAAACTGACCTGGATTTAGGTCATTATGAGCGGTTCCTGAACATCAGGACGTCACAAGCCAATAACATCACCACAGGACGCATATATAATAATGTGATCACGAGGGAGCGAAAGGGCGAGTTCCTTGGCAAAACGGTTCAGGTAATCCCTCACATTACCGATGAAATCAAACGGAACCTATACCTGCTTGGTGAGAGCGGCAAATACGACTTCATCATCACTGAGATCGGCGGTTCAGTCGGGGATATTGAGTCCCTCCCATTCATAGAAGCGGTCAGGCAGGTCCGATGGGACCTTGGCTCCAACCACTCCCTGGTGATTCACCTCACCCTCATCCCTTACCTCAAGGCCGCCAAAGAACTCAAAACCAAACCTACTCAGCACTCCGTCAAGAAGTTACTGGAGGAAGGTGTTCAGCCCGATATCCTGGTATGCCGCACTGAAATGCCGCTGCCGATGGACATCCGTAAGAAAGTGGGTTTGTTTTGCAACGTACAACTCAACTCCGTGATTGAAGCGATCGATGCGGAGACCATCTACGATGTGCCCCTGCTCATGCGGAAAGAAAAACTGGATGAGCGCGTCATGGCCAAACTGAAAGTCACCTCCAAGCACGAACCAGAGCTGGAAGACTGGAAGACTTTCCTGGGTAAGCTGAAGAATCCGGCGGATGAGATAAGAATTGGACTGGTTGGTAAGTATGTTTCCCTGCCGGATGCCTACAAATCTATTGCCGAGGCCTTTATTCATGCCGGTGCAGCCAATGATTGCAAGGTCAACCTCAAGTGGATCTCCTCTGAAGAGATCTCCAAGGAGAACGTCACAGAAATCCTTGGCGGACTCCACGGGATACTCGTTGCCCCTGGCTTTGGCGAGCGCGGCCTTGAAGGAAAAATCGAGGCTATTAAATATGTCAGAGAAAACAAGATCCCTTTTCTTGGTATTTGCCTTGGCATGCAATGCGCGGTGGTTGAATTCAGTCGGCATGTGCTTGGGCTTTCAGCCAGCACCACTGAACTCGATCCGAAAACAAAACATCCGGTCATCGATATGATGGAGGATCAGAAAAAGATCACCACCAAAGGTGGTACCATGCGACTGGGCTCTTACGATTGTAAACTTAAGAAGGGGTCAAAAGCCGCCGCGGCTTACGATGAACTCATGATCAAGGAGCGTCACCGGCATCGCTATGAATTCAACAACAAGTACCTGGACCAGATTGAAGAAGCCGGGCTGAAGGCTGTGGGCGTCAACCCAGAGTCCGGACTCGTCGAGGTTGTTGAACTCAAAGACCACCCCTGGTTTGTGGGTGTTCAATTCCATCCCGAACTCAAGAGTACCGTGCTCAATCCTCATCCTCTCTTCGTTAAGTTCATCGAAGCCGGAATGAACTATAAGAAACTGAATCCCTGATACTTCCGAGAAACTATGGATCGTAATTCCGCCATTGGGCTCACGTTAATTGCTGTTCTTTTACTGGTCTATTTCAACTATTTCGCACCAGAACCACCCAAGGAGCAGCCTGCTCCTATTGTCCAGTCCATCAGCCCGACAGACTCGACCAGTCAAACGGTAACAACGGACACCGCTTCCACAGCTGGCACTCCGCTGCAATTTTCCATGGAAGAAAAGCTGACGGTTATTGAGACCAGTGACCTGATCCTGACATTCAGTAATCGTGGTGGTATTCTCAAGGAAGTTGAATTGAAAGGATTCAAAACCTATTACCAAAAGCCGCTTCTCCTTGCTGGCGCGAAGTTCAATGGGTTCAAATTGAATACGACAATCGAAGGCAGAGAAGTGGACCTGTATGCCATGCCCTATGCCGTTGAAAGCAGCACTTCCGGTGACAGCACGATCCTCACGTTTACGACAAGTCTAGGGGAAGGCAAATCCTTTAGAAACATCTATGCTATACCCTCACAGGGTTATCAACTAAAATACAGCATGCAGGCTTCTCAACTAGCCTCCGTCATGCAAGGTGACAACCTGACTTTTACCTGGACAGACTTCATACCACCACAGGAAAAGTCTCTTGCCGACAGCCGGTCAAAAACGACAGTGAACTACTTCACTGCTGCCGGCGACTTTGACGGGCTTACCGAGGCATCCACCGATCCAGAATCTGAGTCATTGAATGAGCCAGTAAAATGGGTAAGCATTCAGCAAAAATTCTTTACCAGCGCCATCATTGCCAGCAAGACCTTCCATAGCGCTGATGTCAGCACCCACGTCAACCTTGCGGATACAACCGTTGTCAAGACGGCTAACATCGCTTTGAGAATCCCCAAAGCCGACGCCACGGGGAATAAGGCATCGTTTACTTTCTTCTTCGGCCCCAACGACTACAAAGTAATCAACGGAGTCACAGAAGGTTTCTCGAGAAATCTCTATCTGGGATGGCCGCCGGTGATTTGGGTGAACAAATTTATCATCATCCCGATTTTTCATTTCCTGGAGCAGTATGTCAGTAACTATGGTGTGATCATCATCGTCCTTGTGCTGATCATCAAGCTGATCCTCATGCCCCTGTCGTACAGCTCTTACCTCGGCATGGCAAAAATGCGGTTGCTGAAGCCAGAACTTGACATTATTAAAGAGAAGAACGAAGGCAATCCCACCCAGGCACAGCAGGACCAGATGAAGTTGTATTCTCAGGCAGGCGTAAATCCTTTCAGCGGCTGCATTCCCCTCCTCCTTCAGATGCCGATTCTGTTTGCGATGTTCTACTTCTTCCCGGTATCCATTGAGCTTCGTCAAAAGGCATTCCTATGGGCTGAAGATCTTTCGACCTACGATTCAATTGCCAACTTGCCTTTTGAAATTCCATTTTATGGAAGTCATGTTAGTTTGTTTGTCCTTCTTATGACGGCATCGACGCTTGTCTACACCTGGCAAAACAACCAGTTGACGTCAGCGACAGGCCCCATGAAGACCATGTCGATGGTCATGCCCGTCATTTTCATGTTTGTCCTCAACTCATTCTCTTCGGGGCTGAGCTTTTATTACTTCGTCTCCAACCTTGTCACCTTTGCCCAGCAGGCCATCATCAAGCGGTTTGTTGATGAAGACAAGATCAAGGCCGTGATGGATGAACACAAGAAGAAGGTTGCCACCGGAGGCAGCAGCAAATCACCTTTCATGGCCAAGCTGGAAGAAGCGATGCGGGCCAGCGAAGAAGCGAGAAAGAAGAAGAAATAAATCGGTCATTGATTGAAAATCGGTGATTTGGCGAAGGTGCCAGCCACTATATTTGGGATTGCATCGGTTGGATATCAGTTAAACATTGAACGAAGAAGAGCCCTTGGGTAAAATCATTGCCATAGCGAATCAAAAAGGTGGTGTCGGCAAGACCACAACCGCCATTAATCTGGCCGCGAGCCTCGCCGTGCTGGAGCAGAAAACCCTTCTGCTAGATGCCGATCCTCAGGCCAATTCTACTTCAGGGCTTGGCATCGACCCTAAAACGGTCAAGCTGAGCATTTATGAGTGTATGGTCGACGAAGGCAATATCCATGAAGCGGTGATGCCCAACGAGCTGAAGTACCTCAGTGTGCTCCCTTCACACATCGACCTGGTTGGCGCTGAAGTGGAGATGGTCAACATCGAGCACCGTGAAGAACGGATGAGAAATGCGCTGGTGAAGATCAAGGACGAGTACGACTTTATCATTATCGACTGCTCCCCTTCTCTGGGGCTTATTACCATCAATTCACTCACTGCCGCCGACGCGCTGATCATTCCTGTTCAGTGTGAATACTTTGCCCTCGAAGGTCTTGGCAAACTGCTGAATACCATCAAGATCATTCAAACGCGACTCAATCCACAACTGGAGATCGAGGGTATCTTGCTCACCTTGTATGACTCACGTACCTCCCTTGGCAACCAGGTGGTGGAAGAAGTGCGAACCCACTTCAAGAACATATCCTTCAAGACCATCATACCCCGCAACGTGAAACTCAGTGAGGCACCGAGCTTCGGCCTTCCGGTGATCGTTCACGATGCAGAAAGCAAGGGCGCCATTGCCTACCTGAATCTCGCTCATGAAATTCTTGACAAAAACGGCTTAAGCAAATGATGAAGAAAAAGGGACTTGGCCGAGGACTCAGCGCGCTGCTCAGCGATACTCCGGAGACGAACAAGCTGGAGGAGGCTCCACTTCCTTCCGGTAATCTCAATGAAATTGCCATCACCGAAATTGAAGTTAACCCATACCAGCCTCGAAAGGATTTTGACGCCGAGGCATTGAACGAGTTGGTTGAATCCATCAAGGTTCATGGCATCATCCAGCCCGTGACGGTACGGAGACTGTCAAGGAATCAATATCAACTGATTTCAGGTGAACGTCGCTTCCAGGCTGCACGTAAAGCCGGTCTCAAGAAAATACCTGCTTACATCAGGACGGCAGACGATCAGCAGATGCTGGAGATGGCCCTCGTTGAAAATATCCAGCGGGAGAATTTAAATCCGGTTGAGATCGCACTGAGCTACCAACGCCTGTTGACTGAATGTAACCTCAAGCAGGAAGAACTTGGTGAGCGTGTCGGAAAAAACAGGAGTACCGTAACCAACTACCTTCGTCTTCTCAAGCTTCCCCCTGCCATTCAGATTGCGCTGCGCGATAACAAACTCAACATGGGTCATGCACGCGCGATCATCAATATTGAGAACCCTGACATCCAACTGGTCATTTTCAAGCGCATCATACAGGATGATCTCTCCGTGCGACAGGTGGAAGACCTGGCCCGCACATTGTCTTCCGCAAGGAACAAGGCCCGCGCAGAGGCGCCCTCTGGCCCTTCCCGGGAGATTTCCCAACTCCAAGGCAAATTATCGAACTACTTTGGCACGAAAGTTACTGTGAAGAGTGACGGCCGGAAAGGTGAAATAAAAATCCCCTTTCTATCCGTGGAGGACCTCAACAGGATCCTCGACATCTTCAAGCTATGACCCATGCGCACGTGCGGAATCTTACTTATCCTTGTCTCCTTCGCTGCACCAGCCTTCGCTCAGCAGGTTGACGTTCAACTCGACATCACCAACAGAAGCGGTGATACGTTGATCATTCGCAAAGGCGGAAAGGTGATTACCGCTGAACAGTATGCGAAACGGTACGTTCCGCGCAAAGCCCTCCTTTATTCTGCTGTTTTGCCCGGCATGGGACAGGTCTACAACAAGAAATACTGGAAGCTCCCCATTGTTTATGGAGGATTTTATATGCTCACCTGGGTAGCCTTCAGCTATAACGATTTGTACAATAAGTATAAAACCGAATTGTATGCCGTGGTGCGTGAACCTGGCTACGTACCCCCCAGCGGATATACGGAAGCGCAATTGCGATCCGTGACAGAATTTTACCGCCGGCAAAGGGACTTCTTCCTCATTCTGGATGGGATGTGGTATCTGCTGCAGCTCGTCGATGCACATGTTGATGCGCACCTTCGTGACTTTGATCTGAATCCGCAGCTCAAGCTTTCCCTGGGCCCGAGTATCCAGCAAAACTCGCTCTACGGTCAGGCTGCCGGCATGTCGATCACCTTAAAGTTTCGCTAGTGAAAATCGCCATCATCGGTCATGGTAAAATGGGAAAGGCCATTGAGAACATTGCCTTGCAACGCGGCCATGAGATCGCGGGTCTTGTGGGCAAGGGGCATTCCATTGATGAGATCAAACGTCCCGTGGATGTTGCCATCGAATTCACCACTCCGGAATCTGCTGCTGACAATGTGATACGCTGCATCGACCTCGGCGTACCGGTTGTTTGCGGTACAACTGGATGGC
>JAEUUD010000125.1 GCA_016787625.1 Cyclobacteriaceae bacterium | reverse complement strand
ACTGAATGGAGCCATCAGGTCTTTTGCGGAACCATCCCGGGTGCGCTGTTACGTATGGATGATCAGGGGCACATTGAAATGCGATATCCATCGCTATTTGTATATCAAGTTTCCCCGCTTCCTTTATCAGCTTGCGGAAGTCATCCATCGTACCGAGTTCTTTCAAAATGGACTTATGTCCTCCCTCTTCATTTCCAATTGCCCAGGGTGAGCCAGGCTCACCAGCCTTCGCCATCACGTTATTGTTCTTACCCTTCCGGTTGACCTTTCCTATTGGATGAATCGGAGGCAGGTAAAGTACATCAAAGTGCATCGCTGACAAACGGGGAAGCAGCTTGATCGTGTCCTGGAATGTGCCATGAACACCGGGACTGTTCGACGTCGAACGAGGAAATAGCTCATACCATGTGCTAAACCTCGCCCTTTCACCATCCACCTTCACTTCACAAGACTTTGACATGGTTACAAACTGCCTCAGGGGATTAGCTGTCACCATAGTCTGAAAGGCACTGCTCATGATAAGGTCAATGGAGTCTTTACCCGATGATGGACTGCCAAGTTTCCTTGACCATTCCTTGATTGAAGCGTCACCGCCCTCTATCTGCTGCAGGAGGACCGCTCCTTCAAGCAGTTCAACCGAGACATCCAGTCCTGCTGCCGCCTTTTTCATAAACCCATCGTGCCACGTCTCCAGGTGATCGATCCACGCTCTTACAGCAAAGAAGTGAGTCCCTTTATGCGAAACATCAAACGAAGCTGTCCATACATCATTACCTGCATGGCTCATCGGAACAGCCGCCCAGGCGCCATCGCCAAAACGGAAACAGAGTTCGGCGCGGATATGATCGTGACCGTCTCCAAGTATCGTCGCGCTCACATCAACACGCTCGCCTACCGTTCTTTTGGCCGGGAAGGCTCCACCATCAACCTGTGGTTGAATGCCTTCAATGATGATCCGATGTTGTCCCTCCGTTGTCATACCATCTTAAATACCATTACTCCGAAAGGAGGCAAATCAATCTGCAATCCCCCGGTCTTATCCATTGAAATATTGGGCGACTCATCAAGGAGACTCCTTAGTGATTTCACGCCATCGGAAACTTTCCATTTGGAGAGCACTTCCGGTGTCAGTCTGATCCTTATCGTCTCTGTCTGCCGGTTGAAGCCTGCAATGACGATGACCCGTTCGTCACCGTAGAATCTTACAAACGAAACGATTCGGTTGCTGCAGCCTTTCGCTTCCACATTAAATGCTGTGAGGTCGAGGTATTCGCCAAGAGTGATCGCCTTTTCATCATGGGTAAGGTTCAGCAATTTCCCATACCACGTACGCAGCGCTTTCTGCGAATCATCCAGCTGTCCTCCATCATATTTTTTTCCATTCACCCACTTCTGGTGCTCGGGCACTCCCCAATAATCGAACCTGGTTGTCTGTCCGTCATTGGATGCAAACCCAGGAGAGCCAGCGGCAGGTTCGCCAACCTCCTGGCCGAAGTAGATCATCACCGGTCCCTGGTCGATGGTTGCGCTCACCACCATCGCTGGCAGAGCCCTTAATGGATCTCCCGCAAAGAACGATGAGGCAATACGGTGTTCGTCATGGTTCTCCATGAAGTGAACCATGCGATCATTGATGTCTGACAAAGACTGTTGGATTTCGGCAACATCGACAGCGGCGGGCTTGCCCTGGACCATCAGCCGCAGCGTATCATAGAGCTGCACCTTGTCGTATAGGAAGTCAAATCGACCGCGGGTGATAAAATCGCGATACCTCGACGGCTCATAAATCTCCGCGATGAAGATGATATTGACATTCACAGCTTTGATTTGGGGAATCACCCAGCGCCAGAATTCAACAGGCACCATCTGCGCCATGTCACACCTGAAACCGTCCACTTTCTTGCCCGCCCAAAAAAGGAGGATATCACGCATCTTTATCCACGTCGCCGGTATGGAATCGAAATGTGTTTTCCAATTGTCCTGAAAGTCGATGCCATAATTAAGCTTGACAGATTCAAACCAGGAATCAACAGAGGGCGTAGCTGTAAAGGGGCCATCACCACTCGCTTTTGCAGGAACTTCATTAAACCTGCCATCCATCTCAGGAAAGAATGATTTACAAAGCGTGAAGTGCTCACGAGGAGGTTGGAACGACTGACCAGGCAGGTAGTAGAACGAATTATCAACGGCAAACGGCTTTGATGTATCGTCGCTGGCGCCGAGATCTTCCACTCCTTCTGGCTTGGCATCAGAACGGTATACCCTGGCCACATGATTGGGAACAAAATCGACAATCACTTTGAGGTCATGGGCGTGGACCCTGCCAACCAATTCCTCAAACTCCCGCATGCGGTCAGCAACATTGATCGCCAGATCAGGATCTACATCATAATAGTCACGAATCGAAAATGGAGACCCTGCCCTTCCTTTGACCACATCCGGATCATCAGCCTCAATACCATGCTGAGGATAAGCTGTCGATGAAGCATGCTCGATCACACCCATGAGCCAGACGTGGGTTGCGCCTAGTTCACGGAGACCTCTCAGGGCATGGTCATTGATGTCATTGAATTTACCAGAGCCATTCTCCTCAATGGTGCCATACGTTTTGTTGGTAGTCTGCGTATTTCCAAACAGCCGTACCATTAACTGATAGATCACCATTTTGCTTTGAAGGTCAGTCATCTCAGGCAGCGGAGGGATTTTCTCTTTGGCAGGTGGCGCACACTGCCACAACGCTAGAGCAGTGATAAGGAACAGTCCAACAATTGTGCGCATAGCATAATCGAAGGCCCAAGATAGGGTCTGCGGTTCGATGTGCCAATTAGAACCTGTGAAGAGAATGAGGTCCTTTCAATGCAAACGATTGTGTTGAAGTATCGCAAGCCTTCAGATCAGTTGCGGTGCTGAAAAATTGCTCGCCTCACCCATCCTAAACGGCGAAGTGAGCATTGCAAAAGGCGCTAGTGGGAAACGTCTTGCACAGCGGCCGGGTCGTGTTTGTATTTAAACACGAGTGGAAAGATAATACCAAGGAAGAGCGCATAGCCGGCAAAGGTAAACCAGATGCTGGGCCAGTCCTTAGCGCCATCCGATGTGAAATAGTCAACGACCATCCCGCTAAACATTCCTCCAAGAAAGGCGCCAATGCCGTTGGTCATCAGCATAAAGATTCCCTGGGCGCTTGCAACCATGGAACTGTCCGCTTCCTTTCTCACGAAAAGTGATCCGGAGATGTTGAAAAAGTCAAAGGCCATTCCATAAATGATCATGGAAAGAATCAACAGTGGCAGGCCGCTTCCCGGATTACCAATACCAAAAAGGCCAAACCTGAACACCCATGCAAAAATGCTGATGAGCATGACTTTTTTGATTCCAAACCGATACAGAAAGAAAGGAATGGTGAGGATAAAAAGTGTTTCTGAGATTTGTGAGATGGACATGAGCAATCCCGGGTGCTGTACTGCAAACGAGTCGGGATAAGTACTTCCAAAATCATGGATAAAGGCTTCACCAAAGGTGTTGGTAATCTGGAGGGCTGCACCGAGCAGCATGGCGAAGACAAAAAACACAACCATCTTCCGTCGCTTGAACAGTACCAAGGCATCCAGGCCGAGGGCCGACATCCATGAGCCGCTGCCTTTTGTTTTTGACGGCGGGCTTGGCGGCATGGTAAAGGCATACAGGCCGAGCAGCAATCCTGAAGCCGCACTGACGTACAACTGTATGGGACTGAGTGTCCATCCCAGCAAATCAACGATCCACATGGCTGCGATAAATCCTACGGTGCCCCAAACACGGATGGGAGGAAATACTTTGATGATGTCAAAACCAAATTTCTCTAGGACCTTATAAGATACCGCATTGTTGAGAGCGATGGTCGGCATGTACACCATGGCATTGAGCAGCATGAGGATATACATGGTTTGAAAATCAGTGACAGTGGATGCCCACATCAGCAAGACAGCTCCGATGATATGACAAGCTCCCAGCACCCGTTCGGAGTTCACCCATCTGTCTGCCACGACACCGAACAACGCTGGCATGAGCAGTGAAGCAAGGCCCATGGTCGCGTAGATGCTTCCCACCTGGCCTCCTGAGAACTTCAAGGTGACAATCATGTATCCTCCAAGGGAAATCAGCCATGATCCCCAGACAAAGAACTCCAGGAAATTCATGATGATGAGGCGCTGCTTGATGTTCATGCTACGGAGTAGGTGAAGGGTGGGTACTCAAAACAAGAGTGGAACCGGGGATCTAGTTTCTTTTGCCAAGTTCATCACGAATCTTGGCTGCCTTTTCATAGTCCTCCTTCTCAATGGCTGTCTTGAGGAGGTCATTGAGTTTCTCGATCGAATAGCTTTTGTAATCCTCACCCTTTTTCGACGACGACTCCTTCTTCACCTTCACTTTGGGCTCTGCCTTGGACTCAGGCTTTTCCTCTTTCTCCTCCTTCTCTTCCTCCTCTTCTTCGTCGGTAAGGACAATCCCCGCCTCAGCAAGGATATTCTCGTAAGTGAAGATGGGTGCATCAAAGCGCAGCCCAATAGCAATAGCATCTGAGGGGCGAGCATCGATCTCTGACTTCTTCAACCCATCCGTGCAAACCACTTTGGCAAAGAATACGCCTTCCTTCAGATCGGAAATGACAATTTCTTCAACGTGGAAGTGAAAAGCATTGGCAAAGGACTTGAACAGGTCATGCGTCATGGGCCTGTTGGGAACGATCTTCTCGATTTCGATGGCAATGGCCTGGGCTTCGAACATCCCGATAATGATGGGCAGCCTTCTGTTTCCCTCCGCCTCGCCCAACACGAGAGCAAATGAGCCCGTTTGTGACTGACTGGAGGAAAGTCCTAGAATTTCAAGCTTGATCTTTTTCAACGCCACGCTGCTCTAACGGAGTACGATATTATCAAAAATTTTGGCCCTCAGAAATGACAAATTAGGGAATTTATTTGGCTGCCTTCAGGGCGCTTGTCAGCTTCGGAACAACATCAAAGGCATCACCGACAATTCCATAATCGGCTGCTTTAAAAAAAGGAGCATCAGCATCCTTGTTGATCACAACAATGCATTTCGACGAATTCACACCTGCCAAATGCTGGATCGCACCTGATATTCCAATGGCTATATATAATTGAGGAGCCACCTTCACACCCGTCTGTCCAACGTGCTCATGATGTGGTCGCCAGCCCATATCCGATACTGGTTTGCTGCACCCGGTGGCAGCACCGAGCGTCGTCGCCAATTCTTCAAGAATTCCCCAGTGCTCGGGGCCCTTGAGCCCGCGGCCGCCCGACACAACAATGTTGGCTTCAGGCAATGAGATGGCTGTACTTGCTTTTTCTTCTGAGAGCACCTTGGTGTTAAAGTCCTTATCGTCGAGCGCGGGAGAAAATGGAGTGGGTGAAACAGCTGCTCCAGCTTCCTTCAGTTCGGCCGCATTCTTCTTGATAGCAATCACCTTCTTGGCTGACTTCATCTCCACCCACGCAAACGCCTTGCCTGTATAAATGCTGCGTTTGACAAGAAACCCTGACGACGTATTTGGCAATTCCATGACGTTGGATGCAAAGGAGGCACCGGTCCTGATCGCCACTTTGGAAGCAACGGGAGTTCCAAGGGATGTGTTGGCAAGAACCAGGTTGTCTGCTCCCTCCTGCTGCATCGCTTGCTGGATGACAGAAGTATAAACCTGAATGACCGGATGATCCAGCTTCTTGTCGGCAGCATGGAGGATGCGTGTTGCACCATATTTGCCTGTCTCACCCAAAGCGCCGCCGTCGATCGAACCGAGGGCCAATGCCACAACATCACCACCCAGGGCCTTCGCGTAGGCAACTGCCTCGAGTGATGTCTTCTTCACTTTGCCGTCGGCATGTTCTATGAATACCAGTGTTTTCATGTCTTGTCTGTTTACTGTTCGTCCCTTAAAGGACTTTTGCTTCTCCTTTTAGTTTGCTGACCAATTCCGCTACGTTGTCCGCTGAGATCATCTGGACAGGTTTCTTTGGCGGAGGCAGTTCAAATTTTGTCGTGCGGGCCTGACCATCGGCAGCCTTGGACTCCACCACCTTGAGTGGTTTGGTGCGTGCGCTCATGATGCCGCGCATGTTGGGAATTTTCCACTCCGCAATAGGTTCCTGGCAGCCGGCCACGAGCGGAAGATTGGCTTCAACATATTCCTTACCTCCTTCGATCTCTCTGGCCATCTTCGCCTTTGATCCTTCAATATCCAATTTCATTACAGGAGACACAGAAGGTATCCCCAGCAACTCACCTACCATGGCATGTACCACACCCCCATTGAAGTCAATGGACTCACGACCCATCAGCACCAGGTCAAATCCCTTGGCGTGCTCCGCAATCTGCGAGGCAACAAAAAATGAATCCGTAGGCTCAGTGTTGACACGAATGGCATCATCTGCACCAATGGCCAGCGCCTTCCTGATCGTCGGCTCTGAATCTGCAGGGCCTACATGAAGCACGGTAACGGTAGCTCCTGAACTCTCCTTCAATTCAATGGCCCTCGCCAACGCATAGTCATCATAAGGGCCAATTATAAACTGCACACCTGCAGTGTCAAACTTTGTATTATTGTCAATGAAATTGATCCTGGATGTGGTGTCCGGAACATGCGTGATACACACTAATATCTTCATACTCAAAAAGTTATTCGATATGTTATTTTCGGACAGGCAAGATACTAAAACCAGTGATTTGTCAACCGGAATATTTGCCCCTTGACACCGGAGTCTATGACAAGAATTGAACAGCTCAGGCAATTTATCAACGACGATCCGTCAGATGAATTTCCCCGGTACGCCCTGGCACTTGAGTATCTGCATGTCGATCCGTCACTGGCAAAAAAAGAGTTTGACGATTTGCTTTCCCGTTTTCCTGATTACCTGCCGGCATATTACCCTGCCGCACACCTCATGATCGACCTTGGAGAGAATGTGTTGGCAGAAAGTCTCTTTCAACGCGGTATCCACCTCGCTGCCCTTCAGAAAAATCTAAAGACGGAACAAGAACTGAAGTCTGCCTACAACCAATGGGTGTACGACCGGGGCTGACTACACCTGAAACACGATCTTACCAACCTTGTTGGGCAAGGTAATGTCGGCGAAGGAGTCTGATAATTTGGAGAAAGGGCGGATAGAATCAACGATGGGTCTAATCTGGTGCTTGCCGATGAAAACGAGCATTTCTTTAAACTCGTGGTCGTTACCCATCGTCGTCCCCTGCAGGGTAAGGTGATTCCAGAACATCCTGTAGAGATCAATCTTTGACGGCAGGCCGTTGGTTGCACCGTAGAAGACAATCTTGCCGTTGGGTTTAAGAATTTTGATGAAGTTGTTGAACTGGTCGCCTCCCGCGCTATCGATCACCAGATCAAATCCACCTTTCGTCTTCCACAATTCACTGTAGTTGCTTTCCTTTTTGTAGTTGTATGCGCCCTTTGCTCCAAGCTTCAGGGCACGCGCGATTTTCGCATCGCTGCCAGATGTTACGTACACATTTGCACCTGCTGCCTGTGCAAAAAGAAAACAGAATTGCGCGACTCCGCCACCGAATCCGGAAATAAGAACATTCTGACCTCCGCGAAGACCACCCTGACGAAACAAAGCACGAAAT